>DQNS01000149.1 GCA_015659035.1 Acidobacteriota bacterium
ACGGCACCTCTCGGGCTTCAGGCTACTGGCTTCAGACGCTCCAGAGCCTCAAGGGCTTTGCTGTCAGGCCGGGCGCGGCGAGCACGGGTCGATGCGCCGGCGGCCGTCCCGCGGTGCCTTGCCCGCGGCCCCGTTCCAGGACGCCTGAAGTCCGAAGCCTGAAGCCTGCAGGCCACGTACAACAAAACCGGCGCGCCATCGATGGCACGCCGGTTTGGTGTCACTGTTGCCGCCGCGTTGTACGTCGTCCTACAGCGCCTCTGCCCCGCCCTGCCGCCGCATCTGCTCGGTCACGATACCGACCTTGGTGACGCCCGCGCCCTTGGCCGCGTCGATCACCTCGATGATCTCGCCATACCGCAGGTTCCCGGCGCCCGCGATGAACATCGTCTTCTCGCGGCGCTGCTCGAAGATCGTGCGCAAGCGCGACTCGAGCTCCTGAATCAGAACGGGCTGCTGGTTGATTGTGATCGCACGGTCGGCTGTGTATTGCAGCACGATCTGGCTGCTGTCGGCCTGCGACTGGTTCGCGCCACGGGTCTCGAGCGGCAGGTTGATGTCGAGCCCCCGCTGGGAAAGCGGCAGCGCCGCCAGGAAGATGACGATCAGCACCAGCAACACGTCAATGAACGGCGTGATGTTGATCGACCCCTGCGATTCCGGCATCGCGGATGCGACGACGTCTTCGGCCCCAAAGTGTTTCTTACGAGCCATCGCCTACTCCCCCCCCCCGGCCGAGATACCGCCACTGCCGATCTTCCGCTCGGTGATCAACCCGATGTCCTCGATCCCGGCGCGCTGAAGCCGGTCGAGAACGGACATCACGTCGCTGTATTGCGCGTCCTGGTCGGCCTTGATCAGGATGATCCTCTCAAGCTTGTTGCTGATCGCCGTTTGCACCTCTCTCAACATATCCTGCTCCGACACCTGGGCATTGTCGACGAAGAACCGGCCGTCGGCGGTCACCGCCAGCACCGTCTGCGAATCGTTCTCCGGTTTGTCAGAGGTATTAGACGCCTCGGGCAGCAGCAGATCGACGCCCTGCTGTAGGAGGGGCGCGATCAGCATGACGATGATCAGCAGCACCAGCATCACGTCGGCCAACGGTGTGATGTTGATTTCCGCGTTCAGCCCGCCCGCTTTCTTGCCTACTTCCATTCCCATGGGTTTGCCTCCTCGACTCGTCTCGGCTCCCTGGAACGGCCGGTCACCACTGGCCGTCGGAACCCTGCTGATAACCGTCCCTTGGGTTACAGCTCAAGTCTGATGAAGTAGTCGACGAGCTCGGACGACGAGTTGTCCATCTCGACGTTGAAGAACTCGAGCCGCCCGGTCAGATAGTTGTAGAACCACACGGCGGGAATCGCCACCAACAGCCCGACCGCGGTCCCGACGAGCGCCTCGGAGATACCGGAGGACACCGCGCCCAGACCGCTCGACCCGGTGGTTCCGATGGCGCCGAACGCGTTGATGACGCCGATGGTGGTCGCGAGCAGCCCGACGAACACGGCGGTGGCGCCGATGGTGGCGAGCGACGCCATGCCCTTCTTCAGGTCGGCCGCCGTCAGCGCGCTCGCGCGCTGGATGGCCCGGCGCACACCGTCGACCAGGTCGTCGCGTTCCAGCTGGGCACCGGAGTCCTTCTGGAACTGATACTCCTGCAGCCCGGCCAGCACGACCTTGCCAAGGTGGCTGTACTTGTAGTTCTTCGACTGCGAGATCGCGATGGCGTCCTTGAGACGACCATCCTTGAGATGCTTTGCCGCCTGCGGCGCGAACAGCTTGGACTGCCGACCGGCCTGCGTGAACGTGAACAGTCTCTCGAAGAAGACGCCCATCGACCACATGGACATGAACGCCAACACGCCCATGAGTAGCTTGACCGGCACCCCCATCTGTTCCCACATGTCAAGAGCATTCATTCTGTGCCTCCTACCTAAGTCCAAGTCTCGGTTTGTTCCTAGCACGGTACACCGGCCACCGGCGCATCCGCCCCACATTTCCTCTTCGTTCGCCTATCGCACGCCTATCGCAGCTGGAAGTTCACGGTCACGGTCATGATGACGGGAACGGGGACGCCGTTGAGCAGGGTCGGCGTGTATTCCCACTGCCGGACCGCCGCGACGGCGGCGTCGTCCAGCAACGGGACCGACCGCAGAATGTTGACATTGGTCACGCGTCCGTCCGGTCCGATCACCGCCTCGAGAATGACGACACCAGAGACACGCGCCGCCTGCGCCACCGCCGGATAAACTGGGTCGATGTTCTTCGTCTTCGTTGGCGCAATGATATTGCCGCCGACCCGAACCGGCTCGGCCGGCGGGGGCGGCGGGGGCGCCGCGGTCAGCAACCCGCCGATGACGCCACCGACGACGCCACCGACAACGCCGCCCTCGACGCCGCGGATCTCCGCGAGGTCGAACCCGGTCTCCGGCGCGATCTCGGCCGGCGCTTCGATCGGCGCGGCGTTAGGATTCACATCGATCACCGGCTGTACCACCGCTTCCGGTGCCGCGGGCGGCGGGGGCGGGGGTGGGGGTGGGGGTGGGGGTGGGGGTGCCGCGACGAACGCCATCATCGACGGTATCTGCGGCAAGGCCTCCGCCGCCAGCAACGGTACGATTACGACGGCGGCGATGAGCGCCGCATGGGCGAGGATCGAGACCGGTACGGTGTACCACTTCTGCGTCCCCACCCGGATGGACGGGTTCGCGATTTCACCAAAAATCTGACCTGCCACAGGCACCCTCCTCAGCCCTCTCTAGGCTGTCGCCGTCACAATGAGAGCGTCGATTATATGCAGACGTGAAAAAGGTGTCAACGCAACCTTGCGACAAACCTGCATGTTGCCCCGAGCGCGTCATCGAACGTGAAGAATACTTGATTTCACGGTGTTCCGACCCGGCCTCCGCGGCCTACTGCATCCAGCCCACGATCAGCGGCACAAAGATGACCGCAACAATCGTCATCAACTTGATCAGGATGTTGAGACTCGGCCCGGAGGTGTCCTTGAACGGGTCGCCGACGGTGTCGCCGATGACCGCCGCCTTGTGCCGCTCCGAGCCCTTCTCGGTTTCTTCGATCAGCTTCTTCGCGTTGTCCCAGACGCCGCCTGCGTTGGCCATCATCAAGGCCATCAGCACGCCGGTGACGAGGGCCCCAGCGAGCAACCCGGCCAACCCGGACACCCCGAGCAGGAACCCGGTCAGCACCGGCGCCGACACGGCCAGCAGGCCCGGCAAGATCATCTCTTTGATGGCCGAACGGGTCGAAATCGCGACACACCGCGCCGAGTCGGGCTCCGCCTTGCCCTCGAGCAGCCCGGGGATGCTCTTGAACTGCCGGCGGACCTCCTCGATCATCTCGTTCGCCGACCGGCCGACCGCGTTCATCGTCATCGCCGAGAAGATGAACGGCAGCATCCCGCCGATGAACATCCCGATCAGCACGTTCGGGTTGGTCAAGTCGAGGTTGAGTAAACGCGGGTCGAACGCCTC
The DNA here is from genome assembly GCA_015659035.1 of Acidobacteriota bacterium. Classification (GTDB taxonomy): domain Bacteria; phylum Acidobacteriota; class Vicinamibacteria; order Vicinamibacterales; family UBA8438; genus NP936. The sequence goes on from DQNS01000149.1 coordinate 3,498, forward strand.
GACGCCGCCCAACTGAGTCACCTCGGCGGCCGCCGTCGCCTGGAATGTCGCAAACAGCGCGAGCGCCGTCAGCGCCGCAGACCCGATCGCGAACCCCTTGCCCATCGCCGCGGTAGTGTTCCCGACCGCGTCCAACGCGTCGGTCCGCTCGCGGACGAACGGCTCGCGCTTGCTCATCTCGGCGATGCCGCCCGCGTTGTCGGCCACCGGGCCGTACGCGTCCACCCCGAGGCTGATCCCCAGCGTCGACAGCATGCCGACCGCGGCGATCGCGACGCCGTAGACGTCACCCAGCCCATAGCTGAAAAAGATGGCCGCGCAGATGACCAGCACCGGGTAGCCGCACGACATCATGCCCACGCCCAGGCCGGCGATGATATTGGTCGCCGGACCGGTCTCCGACTGCTTGGCGATGTGGCGGGCCGGTGGCTTGTCCTTGCCGGTGTAGTACTCGGTCAGTTTCCCGATGACCACGCCGGCCACGACACCGAGCCCCACACAGCCCAAAACGTCCCAGGGCACCGACGTCGCCTGAATCAGACCGGCCGCGCCGATCAGGACGATGCCCGACGCGACGAACAGCCCCCGCGTCAGCGCGCTCTGCACCTTGCTCTCGTCGTCGGTCCGGACCGTGAATGTCCCGAGCATCGACGCGATGATGCCGACCCCGGCCAGCAACACCGGGAACACCGCCAGGTCCGCCTGCAACGCATCGAATGCCCCGCCGTCGACCCCCCACAGATCGCCGGCGGTCGCCGCGGTCATCGCCCAGGCCAGCGCCACCGAGGCGATGATGCTGCCGACATACGACTCGAACAGGTCGGCGCCCATCCCGGCGACGTCGCCGACGTTGTCACCGACATTGTCGGCGATGGTGGCCGGGTTTCGCGGGTCGTCCTCCGGGATGCCCGCCTCGATCTTGCCCGACAGGTCAGCCGCCACGTCGGCCGCCTTCGTGAAGATCCCCCCGCCGACACGGGCGAACAACGCAATCGACGAGGCCCCGAGCGACATGCCGAGCAGTGACGCGATGGCCGAGGGGCCATCGCCATCGAGCCCGCCATACAGGAAATAGAGCACCGCGATGCCGAGCGTGCCGAGGGCCACGACGGTGAGCCCCATGACGGCGCCGCTCGAGAAGGCGACCTGCAACGCCCCGGCGAGGCTGGTCTGCGCGGCGGCGGTTGTCCGGACGGCGGCGCCGGTCGCCGTGCGCATGCCGACCCACCCGGCGGTTGCCGACAGCACGGCGCCCACCAGGAAGCTGACACCAATCCACAAGGCGTTCCCGGGCAGAAACATCACGAGAATGACGAACATGACCGCGACGAAGACCGCCAGGCACTGGTACTCGGTGCGCAGGAACGCCATTGCCCCGCTCCGGATCAGCGCGGCAATTTGCTGCATCTTCTCGGTGCCGGCGTCACGGCGGTTGATACTGCGAACCAAGACGAACGCGAAGATCGCGGCGCCGATCGGCGCACCCCACCCCAGAAGAAAATACAGTGAATTGTTCATTCCCGCCTTTGTTTGTCCGCCACACCAGAGTTCTAGACATCTCCTGAAGGGTAACGTCGTGAGACTCGAGCAGCGTTGTCGTTTACACGGAGATGTCTAGCCCCGCGTAGCGGGGCTGTGAGAAAAGCTCGGCGGCGACGCGCGGTCGAGCGTCTTCCCTATTCGACGGAGCGTCGCTGCAAACCAGGCAACGTATCAACCGCCGTCCGCCGCTGTCAAGCCGCCGTCGGTTCCGGATCCGCGGTGGTCGGCGCCGGTCCCCGGCGTCATCATTCGCGAATCCCGGATCCCAGATCCCGCCAGGTTGGGTTTCTCCGCACCCTCATGCGGCCACCAGCCAGAACCCCAGCGCCGCCGCGATGACGAGGCGATAACACGCGAACAGATCGAGCGAATGGTGGGCGATATACCGGAGCAGCCCGGTCACCGCGAGATACCCGACCACGGAGGAGGTCGCGAACCCGACCAGCAACACCATCGTGTACTCGGCCATTCCACCCACATCCAGCGTCCACGCGGTCCGGACGCCGGCCCCGATAATCGCCGGAATCCCGACCAGGAATGCGAACCGCGCCGCCGCCCCGCGTGTCAGCCCCCTCAGCATCGCCACCGTGATAAGGGCGCCGGACCGAGACACGCCCGGCACAAGCGCCGCTGCCTGCGCGCACCCGAGACCGACCGCCTCGAGCACCGAGAGCGACTCGGCGGGTCGGCTGCGCGACCCGACCCGCTCGGCCGCCAGCATCACCAGGGCGCCGAGGGCCAACGCCACCACGGCGATCGCCGGCTGGCGGAGCTGTTCGATGACGTCCGCGAAGAACCAGCCAGTCAGGGCAATTGGGACTGTCGCGACGACGATGAGCCGGCCGGCCTGGGCCGATTCGCCGGTCCTCCCGGCGAGCGCGGCGGGGGCGGCGACGGCCAGGCGCACAACATCCTCGCGAAAATAGACGAGGACGGCGACCAACGTGCCGAGATGACACGCGACGTCGAACGCGACGTCGGCCGAGCCCGCGTCCCAGCCGAACAGGTGACGTATCAGAATCAGGTGCGCGGAACTGGAAATCGGAAGAAACTCGGTCAGTCCCTGGACAACCCCGAGCACCACGCCCTGAATGACGGTCACAGGCTATCTGTTTCGTGTCCGTTTCAGGCTGGATGGCAGCAGCCCATGGCAGCCGGCGCGAGCGGCGCGAGGCGCCACCACCCTGAATCTCAGGCGCGGGCGCGGGCCTTCCTGCTTCGCCGCTTCGGTTTCGAGGTCGCTGGCGCCTGCCCGACCATGACCTGGGCGCGGCGCGTTGCGCGGCGTTCGCTGATCACGATCGCCACTGCCGCAGCGATGAAGATCGTTGAATACGTGCCGCTGATCACGCCGACGATCATCGTGAAGGCGAAGCCCCGCAGCACCTCGCCACCGAAGACAAACAGCGCCAGCACCGCGAACAAGGTCGTGCCGGAGGTGATGATCGTGCGGCTCAGGGTCTGGTTGATGCTCGCGTTGACGAGCGTGGCGAAATCGTCCCGCCGCATGCGCCGGAGGTTCTCCCGGACCCGGTCGAAGACCACGATCGAGTCGTTCACCGAATACCCGGTGATCGTCAGCATCGCGGCCACGACGTTCAGGGACAGCTCGTAGCCGACAAAGCTGAGCATCGCGAGCGTCACGAGCACGTCGTGCACCACGGCGATGATAGCGCCCACCGCGAAGCTGAAGCGGAACCGGAACCCGATGTAGAGCAGGATGCCGGCCATCGCGAACCCGAACGCGCTGACGCCACGGCGCTGTAGCTCCTCGCCGATCACCGGGCCGACCAGTTCTTGATTGATGACCTCGAACCCGCCGATCGAGCTCTGCCCGAGCGCCGCGCGGACAGCGTTGGCCCCTTCCTCGAGGCTGGTGCCCGCTTCGGGCCCGCTCTGGGGCAGCCGGATCAGCACCTGGTTGTCGTCGGTGCCGTATTGCTGGACGACACTCTCGTCCGCGACCCCGCCGATGGCGCCGCGCACGGTGTCCTCGGTGACCGGGTTGTCGAACTGCACGATCAGGATCGTGCCGCCAGAGAAGTCGATGCCGAGCGCGAGCCGGCCCTGCATCGCCGCGACGACACCCGCGCCGATGATCAGCAGCGACAGCCCCACCGCAGGCCAGCGCCACTTGAGGAAGTCGAAGTTCGGGTTCTTGAAGATCGGCATACCAGTGGAGCCGTCAATGACGTCGTTCGCAAGGCGGCGTGGCTTCCCGCGGTGACGTTTCCGGACGGCAGGACGTCGAGGAAGACGGCGAAGCCATCAAGCTTCTCCCGCCTCCCGCCTCCTGCCACCTGTCTCCTCAGGAATCAGATACTCAACGTCGCTTCCCGGCGACGCGTCAAAATCGCCTCGAACATCGTTCGCGACACGAACACCGCCGTGAATACGTTCGAGATGAGGCCGAAGAACAGGGTCGTCGCGAACCCTTTGATCGGCCCTGAACCGAACTGGAACAGGAAGGCCGCCGCGATGAGCGACGCGATGTGGGTGTCGATAATGGTCAGGAAAACGCGGTCGAACCCGGCCGATACGGCGGCGCGCACCCCCCTGGCCGCGCCCATCTCTTCCTTGATCCGCTCGAAGATCAGCACGTTGGAGTCGACCCCCATGCCGATCGTCAGGATGAACCCGGCAATACCCGGCAGCGTGAGCACCGCCCCGACGTAGGCCATGCACGCCAGCATGATCAGCAGGTTCAGCGCCACCGCCACGACCGCGTTGATCCCGGACAGCCGGTAGTAAACCAGCATGAACAGCGCCACAGAGAACAGCCCCGCGGCCGACGCGATGACCCCGGCGCGAACCGAATCGGCGCCCAGGGTCGGACCGACGGTCCGCTCTTCCTGAAGCACCAACGAGGCGGGCAGAGCGCCAGACCGGAGAATCAGCGCCAGGTCCGATGCCTCCTGCTGCGTGAAGCTGCCGGTGATGCGGCCCTCGGCGGAGATCCGCTCCTGGATCGTCGCCACCGACTCGATCCGGTCGTCCATGATGACCGCCAGGCTGCGCCCGACATTTGCGCCGGTGAAATCCCCGAACTTGCGCGCGCCCTCCCGGTTGAAGGAGAAGCTGATCGCCGGCTGGTTGTACTCGTCTATCGTGGGTCCCGCGGTGCGCAGATCCCGGCCGGTGACCCCCGCCAGGCCCCGCACCAGGTAGTAGTCGGTAGAGCCCAGCGATGCGTTCATAGAGGGCACGACCTCCAAGTCCGGCGGCAGGACGCCGCTTCTCGTCTGCAGCAGCATCTCGCGCGACGGCGCCGGTCCGTCCTCGACCAGCTTGATCTCGAGCAACCCCGTGCTGCCGATGACCTCCTTCGCGCCCTCGACATCCGCGACACCCGGCAGCTGTATCAGGATCTGGTCGCGGAGCCCACGGTCTGCGCCGCCGTACGGCGCGACGATCGGCTCGGCCACACCAAGCTCGTTGACACGACGCTCGATCGTCTGCAGCGCCTGCCGCACCGACTCCTCGCGCAGCACCCGCTCTCGACCCGGGAGCATCCGATAGGTGTAGGCACCACCCGCCTCCACCTCGCGGTCGTAGAGCGCCCCCAGCAGCTCGTCGGCGATATCCTGAAAGTCCCGGACCCGCTCGGGGGGCACACCTTCGACCCGTATCTCGGTAGGAGAGACCGCCGTGACCGAGGTCAGCACGATGCCGTCGACAATCGCCTGCTCGCTCAGCGCCTCGGCGCTGGTCTCGGTCTCGACCAGCAACGCGTCGTCGGTCTGCACCTGCATCACCAGATGCGCACCGCCACGCAGGTCCAAACCCAGACGGATCTGCTCCGCCGGCGGGTAGACCGCAAAGACAGCCAACCCCACCACGCCGATGATCAACAGCACCTTCCAGCGCAGGTTCTTCGCCATGACGTGTTCCTTCGTCGGGGCCTACGCCCCGAACCCCGCGCGGGCGCTGCGCGGGGCCCCCAAAGCCCCACTCCGCGCCCGCGGGGCGCGCACGTGCGCGCCCTGCCTGTCGTTAGTCTCGGCTACGCGCTCACGACATCGACCCGGAATCCTGCACCACCGGGTCCTGTCCCTGAAGCCCGCCCACTGCCGCGCGTGAGACCTCGATCCGGACCTTGTCGGCGACTTGCAGCTGCACCGAGCGCTCGTTCATCTTCGTGATGCTGCCGTAGATCCCACTGGTCGTGATGACCCTGTCTCCCACTTTCAGCGCGTCCCGGAAAACCTGCACCTTCTTCTGGCGCTGTTTCATCGGCCGCAGGATGATGAAATAGAAGATTGCCAGGATCGCGGCGAACGGCAGGAACTGCACCCAGATCGGGCCCCCGTCCTGAGACGGCGCCGCCATCGCGAAGACCGTCGGCATATCGAAACCAGCCATCAGGAGTCCTGCGCACACGACCGGCCGCCAGCCATTTCGCTGCCCGTCGGCGTCATCGGCTGGTGCGGTCTCCCAGGCACGCCACGATGTCACCCTTAGAAGATGTCTAGCGGGGGGCGTCGATGTCGAGAGAACGTCTCGTGGAATCGTTGCCTGAATGTCTCGAACGAGCCGACCACGACAGCCTCTCTCATTCGCCGCATCGTGTCAAGGTAGAAGTGTATGTTATGCAGCGTGTTAAGGGTGCCTGCCATCATCTCGCCCGCCACAAATAGATACCGGAGATAGGCGCGCGAGAAGCGCCGGCACGTGTAGCACCCACAGTCCGGATCCGGGGGCCGCGGGTCCTCGGCGAACCGCGCCTGCTTGATCGACAACGGCCCCGCACGCGTGAAGAGCTGACCGTTTCGCGCGTTGCGGGTGGGCAGCACACAGTCGAAGAGGTCGACGCCCCGGGCCACACACTCGACCAGGTCGTCCGGCATACCGGTGCCCATCAGATACCGGACGCGGTCGTCGGGCAGCATCACCGTCGTGGCTGCCACGACGTCGTACATCACCTCGACCGGTTCGCCGACGCTCAACCCGCCGATGGCGATCCCCTCGAACCCGAGCGCCACCGTGTCCCGTGCGCTCTGCTCGCGCAACCGGCCGTACACGCTGCCTTGCACGATCCCGAACTGGGCCTGACCGGGGTTGGTGACCTCGCCGTCGAGGGCGCACGGGTCCCCGGCGATCGCCAGAAACCGCTCCCGGCCCCGGTGCGCCCACCGTACCGTCCGCTCCATCGAGTCCCGTGCCTGGTCCTCGGACACCGGATAGCTGGTGCACTCGTCGAACACCATCGCGATGTCGGCACCGAGCTGGACCTGGATGTCGGTGGCGCTCTCCGGCGTCAGCCGCTGCAGGCGACCGTCGAGGTGGGAGCGGAACGAGACCCCGTCTTCGTCGATCGTCCGCCGGTCCCTGAGACTGAACACCTGGTATCCCCCGCTGTCGGTCAGAATCGGCCGGTCCCAGCCGATGAAGCGGTGCAGACCACCGGCCCGCGCCACCAGCGCCGCGCCCGGGCGCAGATGCAGGTGATAGGCGTTGGTCAAGATCATCTCGGCGCCAAGGCCGAGCAGGTCGCGATGGGTGACCGCCTTGACCGCCCCCCGGGTACCGACCGGGGCGAAGGCCGGTGTCCGCACGAGGCCGTGCGGCGTCTGGAGCTCGCCCGCGCGCGCGCCGCCGTCGCGGTGGGTCACACGAAACGAGAAACCTTCGGACACGGGCGTATACTACACAGCGGTAGGACCCTTGCAGTCCGTGTCCTTCTCCGTCGTGCCTCGTGTCCCAGGTGAGACGTCTCCGCATCGGCATCATCTACGGCGGTCGCTCGAGCGAGCACGCGGTGTCGCTCGCCTCGGCGGCCGCCATCTTCGCCAATCTCGACCGTGAGCGCTACGAACCGGTGCCCATCCGGATCGAGCAGGACGGCCGCTGGGTCCTCGCCGAACGCCCCCCGACACTGGAATCGGCCGGTGACACGATCGCGCGCGCCCGGCTCGAGTCCGGGCGCGCCGCGCGCGCCACCCGGGAACTGCATCTCGTCGCGCACCCCGGTGACGAGACGATGCTCACGGTCGAACGCGGGGTCGACGCCGACTCCGGGTCCGACGACGCGGGTCACGCGATCGTCACCGGCCTGGCGCTCGACCTGATCTTCCCGATTGTGCATGGCCCCTACGGAGAAGACGGCACCCTGCAAGGTCTGCTCGAGCTCGCCGACATCCCCTATGTCGGCGCCGGCGTCCTCGCCGCAGCCGTCGGGATGGACAAGGCGGTCATGAAGGTGCTGTTCGCCGCGAGCGGGTTGCCGATCGTGCAGCACGACGTCCTGCTGCGACGGGACTGGCAGGCGGACCGGGCCGGCATCGTATCCGAGCTGACCGAACGACTCCGGTTCCCGCTGTTCGTCAAACCGGCCAACCTCGGTTCGAGCGTGGGCATCTCACGGGCGACAGATCGCGACACGCTGTCGAGCGCGATCGACCTCGCGGCCGAGTTCGACCGGAAGATCGTTGTCGAGGAGGGCGTGACGCCGTGCCGCGAGATCGAGTGCGCCGTGCTCGGCAACAGCGACCCCGAGGTGTCGGTGCCCGGCGAGATCATCCCGTCTCGCGACTTCTACGACTACGAGGCCAAGTATCTCGACGACAGCTCGGAGATAGTCATCCCGGCGGTGCTGACACCCGGACAGACCGCCGAGGTCCAGCGGCTGGCGATCGCCGCGTTCCGCGCCATCGACGGCGCCGGCATGGCGCGTGTCGACCTGCTGCTCAAGCGGAACACCGGCCGCATCTTCCTCAACGAGATCAACACCCACCCGGGCTTCACCACGATCAGCATGTACTCGAAGATGTGGGCGGCCAGCGGGCTGAGCTATCCGGCGTTGCTCGACCGGTTGATCGCCCTAGCCAACGAACGTCACACCGAGAAGCAGGAGTCCCGAACGAGTGTTCTCTAGAGGGCGCTCTTGCGGAATCGGGTTTCGGGATTCGGAACGCGACGTGGTCGGTGCCGGCTCCGGCGCCATCACGCTCGAAGCCCGGATCCCAGGACCCGGATCCGGTAGGTTGTCTTCCACTGCGCTACAGGTTTCGGGGTCATCAACCGATAGGAGGTCCCGGACGGGGACGAGCGTGTTTTGACTTTTGTCGCAATTTGTGCTTGACACGCTCGTTGTCTCACCCATAATCTACATCTGGTATGAGGGTGGGAGGCTCAGACCACCTGTTGTGGGATGTTTCGGTGCAGGTAGCCTACTGAGCGACCACCTGCCAAGGAGGAAGAATGGCGAAGAAGAAGGCAGCGAAGAAGAAGGCAACCAAGAAGAAGGCAACCAAGAAGAAGGCTGTCAAGAAGGTAGCGAAGAAGGCTGCCAAGAAGGGTGGGAAGAAGCGCTAAGCTCTTCCCGATTCAGAAAAGAGGGGGCGCGCAATCGCCCCCTTTTTTTTGTACGGTGGACCGCCGTCGGGCTTTCTCCACGGACTGCTAGACTGACTAGGGCGGCGGGGTTGTGCCGTCCCACACACGCATCAGCCGGATCACGTCGCCGCGCTGCAGTCGGTCCACGACCTCCATGCCGGCGATCACCTTCCCGAACACGGTGTAGCGGGCGTCGAGCTGCGGTTGCGGCGAGCGGGTGATGAAGAACTGGCTGCCGCCCGTGTCTGCCCAATCCAGCGCCATCCCGACCGTACCACGCAGGAAGGGCAACGGGCTCAACTCATCGCGAACGGTGTACCCGGGCCCGCCCTCGCTGTCGCTACGCGGGTCGCCCGTCTGCACAACATAGTTGGGCACGACCCGATGCACCAGCAACCCGTTGTAGAAACCGGAGCGGGCGAGACGCATGAAGTTGTCGGCGGTTAGCGGCGCCTCGTTGACCGCCAGCTCGAGCTGGATGGTGCCCCGGTCGGTCTCGATGAAGACGTGGGGTGAGACCGACGGGGTCACCAGCTCCAGCGACCGATACGCCTCGAAGGGAAATCGCAACGGGGCCGGTCGGATCGCCGTTCCGGCATCGATCGACGGATCGCGCGTCGCCAGATGCTGCGCCGCACGCACCCGGACGGCCCAGTCGGGGTCCTGCACTGCCGCCCGCAACGTCTCGAGCGCGGGTGGGCCGCCGATCCGGGCGAGCGCATCGACGATGGCCGCCCGCGCCAGATACGACGGGTCGGAGGCCGCGTCCCGATACGCGGTAGTCAGCGCCTCGACCGCGCGGCTCACCTCCAGTTCCCCGAGCAGCGTGGCGGCCGTTTTGCGAACCACCACATCGCCGTCGGACAGGTGCGCCACTAACACGTCAACCGCATTCGGTGCCCGCAGCGTCACCAGCGATCGGAGGACGGCGGGAATCACGCGCCGGTCTTCGTCCTCGAGCATCAACGTCAACCGGAAGGCGCCGACATCCGCGTCCACGAAGCCCAGCGCATCCGCGAGATCGGCACGGACCTGCCACTGGGAATCGGGTTGCAGCCCAGAGAGCACCAGCACGAAGAGATCGGCGTCGAGCCGCGCCAACCCGCGTAAGGCGACGCCACGCAGCGGCGGCCACGGATGTGACAGCAGCTCGATCATGACGTCGGTCGAGCTCTGTTCGCCGACCGCCGCCAGCGCCTCGACCAACTCCAGCAGCAGCGCCGAGTCGAGGTCGGATGTTCGAAGCAGACGGCGCAATGCCGGCGCCGCCTTGTTGTCGCCGAGCGCCGCCAGCGCCCGCACGGCGGTGATGACGACACGCGCGTCCCGGCGCCGCGGGTCGAGTAGCTCGACCAGCACCGGCAGTGCCGAGGTGTCACCGAGCGCGCCTAGCCCGCGGGCCGCGATCGCCACCCCGATGCTGCCCTGGATGCCAACCAGCGTTCTCAGCGGGCCCACGGCCCTGGGGTCGTCGACCTGCGTCAACGCGTGGGCCACGGGCCACCACCACAGAACGGGGTCCCCCTCCTCGGTCAGGATCGTCGCCGCGAGCGCGTCGTAGGACCCGAGCGCCGCCAGCGCGTAGAGCCCGGACCTGAACGCCTCGATGCGTGGTGTCAGTGGATAGCTGAGCTCCTCGGGGTCGACCGCAAAAGCTTCGGTGACGTGCATCGCAACCATCGACTGGATCGCGTCGAGCGTCCCGCTCGCCCCCAGCATCCCAAGCGCCTGCGCGGCCCGTCCCTGCACGACCGGAGATACGTCCCGCAGCGCTTCGACCAGCGGCTCGGCCGCCGCCGGGTCGCCAATCAGCCCCAGACCGAACGCCGCGATCTCCCGCACCTCCATCTGCGGGTCGGACAGTGCGCTCACCAGCGCCGGGATGCCACCGGCAAGGCGGACCCGACCGATCGCCACCGCTGACCGTCGCCGGATCGCGGCGCTCGGGTCCTCGATGAGACGCAGCAAGTCGGGTGTCGCCGATTGCGGCAGGCTACGGGCCCCGGGTGCGGCAGCACCATCCGGGGCCGGGGGCGCGGCCGGGTCCTCGCCCTCGACCGACGGGGTGTCCTCGGGCTCCCCCAGCGCCGGGTCGCGGAGGAGACGCTGGTCCTCGAGCCTCAGAATCCAGGCCAGCTTCTGCTCGTACGAGACGATGACCGGGATCGGCGCCGGCGGAGGCGAAGGCGCCGAGGCGCATCGCGGAAGCGTGAGCCCCAGGAACAGGACAAGCAGCACGCGCCGGTCGAATTCTCTCGTCGGTTTGAGGTGCAGCATCGGTGTGGACTAGCAGGGTCGGCGTATGCTATCACGCGACCCGGACGGGCCGAGGCGGCCACCCGCCGCCCACACCCGGCGGTGAGGGCGGACCGCCTGCCCGGACTGGTATACTCGCCCCACGTTGGAGTTCCGCCACATTGCGATCGAAGGCCCGATCGGGGTCGGAAAGTCGGCGCTCGCGACGCGGTTGGGTGCCCATCTCGACGGAGCAGTGGTACTCGACGACACCGACAACCCGTTCCTCGCCGATTTCGCCGCGGGGCGCTCGGGCGCCGCGTTCCAGGCTCAGCTGTTCTCGCTGCTGGCCCGTCACCGCCAGCAGGTCGGGTTGCGCCAGTCCAGCCTGTTTAACCAGCAGACGGTATCGGACTATCTGTTCGACAAGGACAAGATCTACGCCTACCTGAACCTGGACGACAACGAGCTGTTCATCTACCAACGGCTCTACGATCTGCTGCTGGGGGATGTGGTGCCGCCCGATCTCGTGATCTATCTCCAGATTCCCACCGACGTGCTGCGACGGCGCATACGGTCGCGGGACCGAGAGTACCGCGAGAATGGTGAGACTCCGCCCGACCCCGAGTACCTTGGCGAGTTGAACGACGCCTACACGCACTTTTTCTTCCACTACGTCTCGACGCCGTTGCTGGTCGTCGAGACCTCGCACGTCGACCTGGAGTGGGGCGACACGGCGATGAACGACCTGCTGAAGCAGGTGCGCGGGATGGGCCAAGGCACCCGGTACTACGTGCCGCGCTGACGGATGGCTCAAGGAGGCAGGAAGACAGAAGTCAGGAGTCAGAAGGCAAAAGGCAGAAGCCGGAACCTGGGGTAAGCTCGACGCATGGCGTGGTTCAAGAAGGCCCGACGGCCGATGACGGCGCCGACCGAGCCCAGCCGGGTCCCGGAGGGTCTTTGGGTCAAGTGTCCGGGGTGCGCGCAGACTCTCTACAACAAGGATCTCGCCGCGAATCTGCGCGTGTGTCCGACGTGCGCCCACCACCTTCGCCTCGACGCCGCCGCGCGGCTGCGCTCGCTGCTCGACGACGGGGTCTGGAAGGAACACGACGCCGGCCTGGTCTCGAACGACCCGCTGGGGTTTGTCGACCGGAAACCCTACGCGCAACGGTTGCAGGAGGGGATGGCCGCCACCGGGCTGCGCGACGCGGTGATCACCGCGACCGGCGCCATCGAGGGGCTGGCGGTCGAGATCGCCGCCATGGAATACGGTTTCATCGGCGGGAGCATGGGCGTGGTGGTGGGCGAGAAGATCACACGGGCCGCAGAGCGCTCGACCACACGGCGCCATCCACTGGTCATCATCTGCTGTTCGGGTGGCGCGCGGATGATGGAGGGCACGCTCTCGCTGATGCAGATGGCGAAAATCAGCGTGGCGCTCGCGCGGCTCGACCGCGCCCGCGTGCCCTATGTCGCCGTGTTGACGGACCCGACCACCGGCGGGGTGACCGCGAGCTTCGCGATGCTCGCCGACGTCAGCATCGCCGAGCCGGGGGCGCTGATCGGATTCGCCGGACCGAGGGTGATCGAGCAAACGATCCGGCAGAGGCTCCCAGCCGGCTTTCAGCGAAGTGAATTCCTGCTCGAACACGGCATGGTCGACATGATCGTGGACCGGCGGGAACTCCGGCCCATGATCGCCCGGACGCTACGGTTCATGGGCGCAGTCTCAGCAGAGGCCCCAAGTGACACGATCCCGCCCCCGGCCACGCGGGAGGCTATTCACACACCCGAGGAGACGCTCGACTAGATCTCTCCCCGCCCTCCGCCGTACATGGACTCACTGGACGCCCTGTTCGCTCTCGAACGCTTCGGGATCAGGCCGGGGCTCGACACCATCCGCCTGCTTGTCCGAGCGATGGGAGATCCGCAGTCGTCGTATCGCACCGTCATCGTGGCGGGCACCAACGGCAAGGGGTCGGTGGTGGCCATGGCCGACACCGCGCTACGCGCCGCCGGTCATCGGGTCGGACGCTACACGTCACCCCACCTGCAGGTCCTCGCCGAACGCTTCGTCGTCGACGGCGCGGCGATCCCCGAACGGGAGCTCCGCCGGGAAGCGGCGGAGCTCCACGAGCAGGTCGACCGGCTGCGAGCCGATGGGCGGCTGCAGCACCCGCCGACCTTCTTCGAAGCCACCACGGCGATTGCCCTGTCATGGTTTCGCCGAGCGGGTGTGGACCTGGCGCTGCTCGAGGTCGGTCTGGGCGGACGGTTCGACGCGACGAACATCGTGACACCGATCGCCGCCCTCATCACCCCGATCGGGCTGGAGCACCGGCAGTATCTCGGCGACACGCTCGAGGCGATCGCCGCCGAGAAGGCAGGGGTGATCAAAGCCGGCATGGTTGTTGTGACGACCGAGACGACCCCGACAGTCGTGGCGCTGTTCGAGGAGACCTGCCGACAACGTGGTGCCCGGCTGGTGCGCGCCGACGTGGGGACCACGGTGCGGATCGCCGGCGTCGGCGACCGGCCGGAGATCCAGGTCACCACCCCGCAGTGCGCGTATCCCTCATTCAGGCTCGGGCTCGTCGGCGCCCATCAGGTGTCGAACGCGACCGGGGCGATCCGGCTCCTCGAGGCACTCTCGGACATGGGGGTCCCGGTCGGCGCAGACGCGATCGTCACCGGGCTCTCCACGGTCGTCTGGCCGGGCCGCCTGGAGCTCGTGCGGGTCGACGACCGCGGCGCGATCCTGCTCGACGCCGCACACAACCCGGCCGCGGCCGCCGCACTCTCGACCTACCTGCGCGCGACGTTTCCAACCGGGCTCCCGATCGTACTCGGGGCGATGCGCGACAAGGACGTCGACGGCATCGTCGGCGCGCTCACCCCATGCGCCACCCGGTTCGTCTGCACCGCGCCCGACACCCCGCGTGCCGTCCCGGCGATCGAGCTCGCCGAGGGGGTACGACGGCGCGCCGGGTCGACACCGGTCACCGCCGACAGCACCCCCTGGCACGCCGTCGAGGCAGCCTGGCGCGGGTCGTGGACCGTGTGTGTGACCGGTTCGATCGTCCTCGTCGGCGAGGTGCGCTCGGCGCTCGAACGGTCGAGATGATACTCTTCGGATGTGCTCGCGAAGCTGCGCCTCAGCGCCGGCAGCGGGGATGCAACGGCACTTTCACCACGGGCTGCTCGGCTGCTTTTCTTACAGCCCCGCTACGCGGGGGCTAGACTCCTTGAACGGAGGCTGTCGTGGTGGGAGCGAAAAAAACACGATCAAAACGTGACTCGATTGTCACGATCGTTGTTCAAAGAGTCTAGTGAAGACGGTCCCGCTGACGCACGGAGACACGCCCCCGCCGGTCGGATGATTCGCCTGCTCCTCTTCGGCTTTCTCGTCGTGGCCGTGACGGTGGGCGCGGCGCGCGCCCAGAACCTGCCCGGAATCAGCACGTCGCGGCAGTTCCGCATCGAGCAACTCCCCGGCAACCACACCCGGCTGACCGGCGCGGTGGAACTCGACGGCGGCGACTGGCAGTTCTACGCAGAGCAGGTCGACATCTTCTCCGACGAGTCTCGGCTGGTGGCGTCGGGCAACGTCGTGTTCACCTCGGAAGGCGGACGCATCGCCGCCGAGCGGGTGGAGTTCGACATCGACGCGCAGACCGGCGCGTTCTACAACGCAGAGGCATCCACCCTGCTCGTCGAGGATATCGAGCCCAGCATGTTCGGCACCCAGGAGCCGGAGATGCGATTCCGCGGCGAGATCATTGAGAAGATCGGCCCGCGCACCTATCGGCTCACCAACGGGTCGTTCACCTCGTGTGTCCAGCCGACCCCCCGCTGGGTGCTGGAGGTCAGCTCGGCGACGATCAACCTCGACGAGTATGCACTGCTGCGCAACTGTGTGCTGAAGGTCAAGGGCGTGCCGCTGTTCTACCTGCCGGCTTTGTACTATCCGGTCCAGGCGGATGGCCGGGCCACGGGGATCCTGATGCCAACCTATGGCGCCTCGAGCATCCGCGGGCAATCGATCAGCAACGCGTTCTTCTTGGCAATCAACCGCAGTCATGACGCCACGGTCTTTCACGACTGGTTCACGGCGACCGGGCAGGGGCTCGGCGTCGAGTATCGCTACATGCTCGGCCCGGCGTCGCAGGGCAACATCCAGGCCTATCAGCTGAACGAGCACGAGATGACGATCAAGGACTGGTTCGGCACCGGCGAGAGGACCCTCCCGGGCCGGCGCAGCTACGAGCTGCGTGGCAGCGCGCGGCACCCCATCTCAGACGCGCTGAGGGCCCGGGGGCAGATCGACTTCTTCTCTGACGTCACGGTCAAGCAGGCCTATCAAACCAACATCTACGACGCGTCCAACTCGTCCCGGACCATCGGCGGCAACGTCACCGGCTCGTGGGGCGCCTACACCCTCAGCGGAACCGGGGACGTCGCCGAGACGTTCTTTGGGGACACCGAAGCCTCTCTCTACGGGGCCAGCCCGCGCGTCTCATTCGACCAGGCCGAGCGGCCACTACTCGGCTCGCCGGTCTACTTCGGCTTCTCGAGCGAGTACGCGAACCTGCTGCGCCGCTCGCGGTTCGACGACCAGGAGCTCGAGGCAGGACTGCAGCGGCTCGACGTGAACCCGCTGGTCCGTGTGCCGTTCACCCGCTGGCCGTTTCTGACCCTGAACTCGTCGGTCGGCTGGCGTCAGACCTACTGGACCGAACGCATCGACGAGGTAGCCGGCCAGGTGGCGAACGGGGTCTCCCGGTCCTTCCTCGAGATGCAGACCCAGATCACCGGCCCGGTCTTCCTCAAGGTCTGGGAGACGCCGAACAGCGGCTACGCCGAACGGATGAAGCACGTGATCGAGCCCTGGGTCAACCTCAAGCGGATCACGGCGATCGACAACTTCGACGAGATCGTGCAACTCGAGGGCATTGACTCGATCGTCGGCAACGTCACGCAGATCACCTACGGGCTCGACAACCGCCTCTACGCAAAACGCGCCGAGGGGGGCGGCCCGGCGGTGGCGAACGAGATCCTCACCGTCTCGGTTCAGCAGAGCTACTACACCGACGCCAACGCTGCCCAGTTCGACCGGCAGTTCCAGACCAGCTTCCAGGGCACGCTGCCGAGCAACTACTCCCCCGTCTCGCTGATCGTGCGCACCAGTCCGACCAGCGAGCTGTCCGGCACGCTGCGCGCGGAGTACGACACGCAGTTCGGGGCGCTGCGCACCATCAGCGCGGACGCCGGCATCGAGGTCGAAGGCTGGTTGAACCAGACGGCCGGCTGGAGCCAGCGGCGGTTCGTCGAGGGGCTGTCCGGATTCGACAACCCCGACAACCTCGACCACTACCTGAACTCGTTCACGAACCTGCGGACACGCAGCAACCGGCTTGGCGGGGTCTACCAGTTCAACTACGACATCCAGCGCGGCCGGTTCCTGCAACAGCGGGTGCTCGTGTACTACAACGCGCAGTGCTGCGGCATCAACTTCGAATACCAGTCGTTCAATCTCGAGGGGCTCGTCCTGGCCGACCGTTTTGGCGTCAGCCAGGACCGCCGCATCAACCTCTCGTTCACGCTGGCCGGGCTCTCGACGTTCTCCAACATGCTGGGCGCGTTCGGTGTGGGAACAGGAACTGGTCTGCGATGAAGGGTCTCGTCCTGAGCGGTGGCAAGGGGAGCCGGTTGCGGCCGCTGACCTACACGCGAGCGAAACAGCTCATGCCGATCGCCAATAAACCGGTGCTGTTCTACGGCATCGAGGCGCTGGCGGCCGCGGGGATTCGGGACATCGGCATCGTGGTCGGTGACACCCGCGAGGAGATCCGCGCCGCCGTCGGCGACGGGTCGCAGTGGGACGTCAGCGTGACCTACATCGAGCAGGACGCCCCGCTCGGGCTCGCCCACGCCGTCTTGATCAGCGAAGCGTTCCTGGCCAACAAGCCGTTCGTCATGTATCTGGGCGACAACCTGCTCAAGACGGGCATCACCCCGTTCGTCGAGGAGTTCATCCGTACCAGACCGGCGGCGCAGATCCTGCTGACCCGGGTGCCGGACCCCCAGATGTTCGGCGTTGCAGAGCTCGCCGACGGGCAGGTCGTGCGTCTGGTCGAGAAACCGAAGGAACCGAAGAGCGACCTGGCCCTGGTCGGGGTCTACATGTTTGGACCGGAGGTGCTCGAGTCGGTCAAACGCATCACCCCCAGCTCCCGGAACGAGCTCGAGATCACCGACGCCATCCAGGACCTGATTGACCGCGGCTACGTGGTGCGCCCGCATCTGGTGGACGGCTGGTGGAAGGACACGGGCAAACTGGATGACATGCTGGAGGCGAACCGACTGATCCTGGAGACCTTCGACCGCCGCATCGACGGGACCGTGGATGCCGACTCCCGGGTGGAGGGCAACGTGGTCGTGGAGGCGGGCGCCGAGATCGTCGGGTCGGTGATACGGGGCCCGGCCATCATCGGGGCCCACGCCAAGATCGACCACGCCTATGTCGGTCCGTTCACCTCGATCATGAACGACGTCGAGATCCGGGGCTCGGAGATCGAGCACAGCATCGTGCTGGAAGGCAGCGTGCTCAGCGACCTCGCCAACCGTGTCATCGACAGCTTGATCGGACGGAACGTGCGCATCTATCGGCAGCCGGTCAAGCCGTCGGCCTACCGCTTCATGCTCGGCGACAACTCAGAGGTCGGAATCCGATGGTAGACGGCGACACGATGGTGGAGGTGCTGGTCACAGGCGGCGCGGGCTTTATCGGCAGCAACTTCGTGCTGCACGCCCTCACGACCCACCCCGACTGGCGGATCACCACCCTCGACAAGCTGACCTACGCGGGACGGATGGAGAATCTGCGCGACGTCATGAACGACCCGCGGCACCGGTTCGTCCAGGGGGACGTGACGGACGCGGCGGTCGCGGGACCGCTCGTGCGCGACGCCGAGATCATCGTGCACTTCGCCGCCGAAACCCACGTGGACCGATCGCTGCACGAGGCCGGCGCCTTCATCACCACGGACGTCTACGGAAGCTTCGTGCTGCTCGACGCCGCGCGACAGGCGCCCCGGCTCCGCCGCTTCGTGCAGATCTCTACCGACGAGGTCTATGGCAGCGTCGACACGGGCTCCAGCACCGAAACCGACGAGGTGAAGCCGCGCAACCCCTACGCGGCGAGCAAAGCCGGGGCCGACCGGCTGGCCTACAGCTACTGGGCCACCTACGACGTGCCGGTCATCATCACCCGGGCGTCGAACAACTACGGGCCGCGTCAGTTTCCCGAGAAGATCGTCCCGCTGTTCGTCACCAACGCGATCGACCGGCTGCCGCTGCCGCTCTACGGCGACGGACTACATGTCCGGGACTGGCTGCATGTCGACGACCACTGCCGGGCGCTCGACCTGCTCATCGACTGTGGTGCAAACGGCGAGGTCTACAACGTCGGCGGCGGCAACGAGGTCCCGAACATCGATCTGACCCACCAGATCCTGGCGCTCCTCGACCGGCCGCGCTCGCTCATCGAGCCGGTCTCGGATCGGCTGGGTCACGACCGGCGCTATTCGCTCGACACGACCAAGCTGCGGGCGCTCGGCTGGCAGCCGCAGCACCCGTTCCTCGACGGGCTGCGCGCGACGGTCGACTGGTATCGGGACAACGCCTGGTGGTGGCGCCCGATCAAGGAGGCCGACCCGGCCTATCGCACGTACCACCAGACGCAATACGGCGAACGGGACCGGGACCAACGATCACAGCAGTCAGCAGTCAGAAGTCGGAAGGCAGAAGACGCGTAAGCGCTTCGCCCGTTCCTCAGCAGTCCCCTGATTCCAGCGTGTCCGACACGATCCTCGTCACCGGCGCGGCTGGCTTCGTCGGCAGCCATCTACTCACCCTGCTGGATCGCACCGCCCCGGCGGGCACCGCTCTCGTGGCCTGGCGGCGACCTTCCGCATCCCGGGGAACGGCGAGTTCATCACCGCCGCGACCCAGCCCGGCCGGCGACCGTGTCAGCTGGCGCGAGGTTGATCTGCTCGACCCGACGGCGGTGAGACGCGCGATTACCGACACCCGTCCGACGCAGGTCTACCATTGCGCCGGCGTCGCGAATGTGGAGGGCTCCTGGTCCAACACCCACGCGACCCTGCGAGCCAACGTGCTGGGCACCGAGTATCTGCTCGCGGCGCTTCGCGACCACGGCGCGCCCGCGCGCGTGTTCATCCCGGGCTCGGCCCTCGTCTACCGGCCGTCGGCCTCGGCGATCGACGAGACGGCGCCGCTGGGTCCAGTCAGTCCCTATGGTCTGAGCAAGCTCGCACAGGAGATGCTCGGGCTCGCCGCGGCCCGGCAGGACGGCATGACGGTGCTCATCAGCCGCTCGTTCACCCACGTCGGGCCCGGTCAGGCACTCTCCTACGCCGCCTCGAGCTTCGCCGAACAGATCGCGCGGATTGAGTCGGGTCGGGCCGAACCGGTGCTGTCGGTCGGCAACCTCGAGGCACGCCGGGACCTGACGGACGTACGGGACACCGTGCGGGCCTACCAGCTCCTGATGACCCGCGGCACACCGGCCACGCCCTACAACGTATGCTTCGGCACGGCGTACCAGATTCAGGAGGTCCTCGACGGGCTGCTGGCCAACACGGCGGTCGATGTGTCCGTCCGGTACGACCCCGCCCGCACGCGGCCGAGTGACAATCCGCTGCTGCTGGGCGACCGGTCCAGGATTACCCGAGACCTCGGCTGGTCGCCGGAGATCCCGTTTTCCCGAACCCTCTCCGATCTGCTGGACTACTGGCGCGGGGTGGTCGCCGGTTGACAGAACGTCGGTGAGATCCTCGCCCTGGAAGTGAAATCGGGACGCCGTTTCTCACGTTCATGGCTCAGAGGCCTGAAGGCCATCGGGGAGTTGCCACATGTCGTGAGGCGGGTTGTCGTGTACAACGGTGCCGAGCAGTTGCGAACCGAGGACGGGATCGAGGTCTGGCCACTGGACGTCCTTCATCGACGACTCGAGCGCGACAGTCTGTGGCCCTGACATGACCGCGAAGACACACCGCGCCACGACATCCGGCTGACGCATCTCGTGAAGCGAGCAAGCAGTCGCCGCGATGGAACCGCCCTACGGCTTCACGCGCTCCAGCTGAAGCGGGTCTGGTCCTCGGCCTTAGACTTGGAGACCGGGGCGCGTTCGGTGGCCAGGACCTGCGATCGTCTCCGTCCTCCGTGCAATCCGTATCGATCGCGCAGCAGCTTCAGCACCCCGTGCACCTGGTCCCGGTACCGCTTCGGGGTGTACTTGCCCGCGTACAGTCGGTCCACCCGTGGTGCGAGGTCGGGGAATTCTTGCGCCAAAAACCGCATGAAGTGGTCGCGAGTGCCGCCCTCCAGGTGCATCACGACCGCACCGCAGAACCGCGCGCCGTGGTCGGCGATGGCCTTGATGGTCCGTTCGATCTTCGCCGGCTGTGAGGTCAAACCCGGCACGATCGGCGCCATGAGCACACCGGCCTCGACCCCGGCGTCCGCCAGCGCGCGGACCGCGCGCAGCCGCTGCAGCGGATGCGCAGTCCCGGGCTCGAGCGCCCGCCAGGCGTCCTCATCGACCGTCGGCACGCTCATGTGCACGGTGCAGGCGGTCCGCCGCGATAGCTCGACCAACAGGTCCAGGTCGCGCACCACCATCGGCCCCTTGGTGACGAGACCGACCGGTGAGGGATGGTCAATGAGCGCCTCGAGGCTACGCCGGGTCAACCGGTAGTGCCCCTCGATCGGCTGATAGGGGTCGGTCGCCGTGCCGAAGCCGATCAGCTCCCGCTGCCTCGTCGGGCGGGACAGTTCCTGCCGCAGCACGTCGGCGAAGTTCACCTTGACCAGGATGAGGGACGAGAACTCGTCGCCGACGCCGAGCCCGAGGTGCGGCTGATACCGACGGGCGAAGCAGTAGTGACAGCCGTGGGTACAGCCGCGATAGGGGTTGAGGGTCCAGGAGAACGGCATGCCTTCGACCCGGTTCAGCGCCGACCGGCAGGTCACCTCCTGATAGCGGGCGTCATCCCCCCGGCGTACGGCGTCCGGCAATGCCGGCTGTCCCGAAGGGGTCGCGCCACGTTGCTGTCTGATGAGGTCCGCCAGCCGTCGTGTCGTCGGGGGACGGGGTGACAGGTCGAAGAGAACCGGCGCCTTCGACGCGTCACGATGCGACTTCGTGTTTTGTTCGCCTATCATGCGTGCCATGGTGCCCCAAGCTTCGGGCGCGGGTCAAGGGCGGGGAGGGTCAGACGCAGGTGGCCGGTGGACACGTAACGGCCATCGCGCTCGTCGTCAATCAGGACGCGCCGCTCCGCCGTCTCGAGCGACTCGACCACGATTTGCGCAAGGCCCACACGTCGGCCCGCTTGTCCACCGCCTTGCCCTTGGCCTGCTCGGGGGACATATAGGCGGCCGTGCCCAGAATGATTCCCGGCGCGGGTCGCTGTTGCTGTCAGCGTCGGTGCTTCCGACGGGTCGCCTTCGGGGTCCGGCTGAAACGCCTTCGCCAAGGCTTCGGCGGATCCGCCCGTAGCCCGCCGACGACCTACAACGGCGAGCGGAGGCGGAAAGTCTGAAGCCTGAAGCCCAAGGAGCAGCAGGGGCTGAACGTCGGGGTGTTTTCTCGAGCTCTAGTCGCCAGCCATCGTCTCGGCGATCAGCCCGGCCAGGAGCGCCGCCCGCCAGGGCAACCGATCGACCTCGATGTGCTCGTGGAGCGCGTGCGGCCCCGCGCCCTCGGCGCCCAGACCGTCCAGTGTCGGTATACCCAGCGCGGCGGTGAAATTACCGTCGGACCCTCCGCCCGTGCCACCCTCCTGCAGATCGTGCCCCAGTCTGGCGGCGATCGCGCGCGCGCGTCCATAGAGACGTGCGACCGCGTCGGTGCGTTCGAGTGGCGGTCGCTCGAAGCCTCCGGTCACCTCAATGCGCGTGCCTGGGATGGTGGGCGCCCGTTCGCGGACTGCCGCCGCCACGCGGGTCGCCTCTTCCGACGTCGTCACGCGGACGTCGATGGTGGCATGCGCCTCCTCCGCCACCACGTTGGGACGGGTCCCGCCACTGATCAGGCCGATGTTGAGTGACACGCCAGGTGCCATGTCGCGCACCCGCTGCAGATCGACGATCTGGGCCGCGAGCTCGTGGACGGCGCTCGCCCCCTTGTCCGGGTCCACCCCGGCGTGCGCGGCGACACCGCGCACCCTCAGATGAAACTCGCCACACCCCTTCCGCCTGGTCTTGACCCCGCCTCCGACCAGGGCCGGCTCGAGCACGAACACGGCCCGGCTCCGCCGCGCTTCCTCCTCGATCAGGGCGCGCGAGGTGCCGCTGCCACGTTCCTCGTCGGTGGTCCAGAGCATGACAAGCCGGTCAGCGGGCTGCACCACCTCCGTCAGGGCGCAGGCCGCCAGCATCCCGAGCGCGATGCCGCCCTTCATGTCGAGCACCCCGGGCCCAAAGAGACACCCATCCCTGATTTCGAGCGGCATCCGGTCGATCTGTCCCATGGGCCAGACGGTGTCGAAGTGCCCGATGAGCAGCACCTGGCTCGTACCGCTGCCAAACTCGGCCCGCAGCTGGTCGCCCACGTCCGATTGCCGCAGACGCGTCACGGCACCGCCGATCGCCCGCAGCCGTCGTGCCAGCTCCTCGCCGCACCGGTCCACCGCCGTCTTGTCCGAGGTCGGGGATTCGAGACGGGCCAGCGCCATGGTGGTCTCGAGCACCCATTCGCGCTCGGCCTCACAGTAGCGGAGGAGGTTTCGCGCGGTGGCCGACGCGGCGGAGTCCAATGTCACGGTGTTCATATCAAATTAGCAAGCTGACTCCTGCGTATACGGTTGTTGCAACAGCCTCCGAGATGTCGCGTACGGGCGTGGCGCATCCGGCCTTTCCGGCGAACCTGCGCGAGTTGCAGCGCCAGTTCGCCACCGCGGAGGCCTGCCAACAGTATCTGACGGCAAGTCGGGGGCCCG
>DQNS01000064.1 GCA_015659035.1 Acidobacteriota bacterium
GACCGTATTGGCGGGCCCGATTTGGAGAACATGATGCAACGGTCGCCCAGACCCCAGTTCTCGTACGAATCGTACCGGTGCTCCTCCCGATAGACCCGCCGCTCCCGGGCGGCCATGCGGGCTCCCTCCGTCTGCGGCGGGAGCCGTCCATCAGGCGGGTCGACGATCAGCGACGTCCGTTTGTCCGACGTCAACTCGATGCCCCGCTCGTACCAGAACTCGTTGTACGACAGCACGCCGCCCTCGGAGCGCGGTCGGTAGCCACCCGAGCCCAACTCGGGGTCGAAGAGGTCACGATTCTGGCGCCGGCGTTCCGATGCTTCGAACTCCGCGGCCTCCTCGGCGGTCAGGGTCTCTTTGCCCTCGAACTGGGTGGGCCGCTGGAGCGGTGTCAGGGTGCGGAAGGTAAAGACCCCAGAGACATCCGGCTGACCATCCGGCGTCCGCATCGGCATCCCACTGCCGGCGGACTGGGCCGTGATCGACTGGGGTACGAGCATGAGCACGATCGCCAGAGTGAAGGACGCCGCGAAGCATGTCTTGAGCATCTGCAATCTCCCATGGTTACCGGTCACCCCAACCGAGCGCTTCGTGCCCAGAATGCCCGCACCGGGGGCGGACGTCAAGACCAGATTCGTACATCGAGGCGCACGTCAACCGTGCCGACCTCGCCGCCAACAGCCGCCGCCAGCCCGAGTGGCACACTGCACTGCCCTGCCCCCTATCAGAGCAGGCTTTTTTTCTCCGGGCGGTGTTCGGTAGGCGTGCGTGAGTCGTTTCTCTTGATAGGGAGGCAGTCATGAGAACGATACGACGCGCGTCGGCGTCGCTCATCTTCGGCGTGTGCTGCGCGGTGGTGATGTCGATGAGCCTGACCGGCTCCAGCGGGTGCACAGAATTCCCTGGAGGAGGATGTGCCAACGGTCGGGGGTCGGTTGACCTCAGCCTGTCGCCAGGCATGCGGAACGGTGTACACTGCGCACGACGCGCTCGGCTCAACCGAGCCGGCTTTCTTGCGTCAGCGGAAGGATCCCGATGCGACGATCAACCGGTTGGGTTTCGGTGACATTGCTGAGCTGGATGTTGCTGCCTGGTGCGATCCTGCTCCTGCCTGGTCAGGCGATGGCGGATGTCGTCATCAGCGACTGGAGGGGGAGGTCGGCCTCGTTCACGGAGGGGGCGGTCGATTCGAACGGCGTGAAGGTCGTCTATCACACCGCCGGCGCCGGGCCGCTGGTCATCTTCGTCCACAGCATCACCGGACCCTGGTTTGACTTCCGGCACCAGATGGTGGCGCTGGCCCAGCGGTACCGGGTGGTCTCGATGTCGACTCGCGGCACCGACAGGAGCGACAAGCCGGTCGGGGTCGAGCACTACACCTCGGCGAAGATCGCCGGCGACCTGAACGCCCTCATCGACCATTTCGGGGAGGACAAGGCGATCATCATCGGGCAGGACAGCGGTGGACTCCACGCGTGGCACTTCGCGATGACCTATCCCGAGCGCACGGACCGTCTGATCTCGCTGGGGTCGATTCATCCTGCCGGCTTGATCCGCGAGCTGATCAGCAACCCGGACCAGCAGCGGGCCAGTACGTTCCAACGAGGGATGCAAGAGAACCCCGGCGCCGGCGCGGCGTTTGGCGAGCGGCTCCGCAATCGTCCGGCGACGTCGGGTGAGCCTGCCGAGTTGGCTCAGCTGCGGAAGGATGCGTATGCGCGGCTCGACCCGGAGTCGATCGTGAACTTCTACAAGGCGAACTGGCCGACGTCGCCGGTGACGCTGGAGACCGAGGCGTTCGGGTTCACGCTCGGAGAGTTTCCGCCGGTGACGGCGCCAACGCTGTTCATCTACGGCAAGGACAGTGGGCCGTTCCAGAACTCCACGTTAAACGACATGTGGGAGTGGGTAGACGGAGACTTGACGATTCATGTGCTCCCGGGGGTTGGGCACAACCCGCACACCCAGGCGTCAGAGTTCGTGACCCCGCGCATCCTGGAATGGCTCGCCACGTCTCGATAGGCGCCCCCGGCGTCTCCGGCGTCTACGGGAGCGAGATCATCACCGCGCCCTCAGGGCGCGTCTCTTACCCACATGTCGGCTTGTACGACACTCCTACCAGGTGAGCCGCCGGCAACGTACAGCCTGCCACCGATGATGGCCGCGGCGGGTGACGAGAGCGGCATCGGGAGCGTGCCGACGAGCTCCCACTGGGCGCCCGGGGAGAGCGCAAGAATGTCTGCCTCGACCTGCTTCGTCTCGCCCGGCTTGGTCGTGTGACCTCCGACCATATAAATCCGACCGCCGTGAACGAACGTGCCGCCCTCGGCATGTGAGTGCCCCTTCGGCAGAGCGGGGCCGATACTCCACGAGTCGGTGTCGGGGTCATAGATATCCACCCGGGCCTGGTCGAGTTGCATGCTGTCGTGATGGAACTGGCCGCCGATCGCGTAGATCCTGCCTTCGAACGTCACGCAGGAGAACTGATTGCGTGGCTCGGGCATCGACGCTGCACTCGTCCACTGCGCGCTACCCTTCCCCCATTCGTCCAGATCGAGAACCCAGTGGTCGGGAGCATCCGTATCACGATCAGCCTTCACGCCGCCCATGTAGTGCAGCTGTCGCCCTACCAGCGCGAGGCCTCCGCCGCCGCGCGTCTCCGGCAGCAAGGGCGCCGCGGTATACCGGTCGGCGTCGATGTCGTAGCTCCACACCTCGGCGATCGTGTGCCCCTTATAGCCGTCCTTGTAGCCGCCGGCGAACCACACGGTCCGACCGTCGAGGACCATGTTCATATGGGAGATCGCGCTGGGGAGATCCTGAATCTGAGTCCAGCTGTTCTCCTGCGGGTCGAAGACGTGGGACAATCTGCTCGACTTCACCCCCTCGGTGTAACCGCCGAACAGGTAGAGCTTATCGTCCAGCACGACGGTGCCGGGCTCCCACTTCTCGACCGGCATGTCCGGCAGCTTCTCCCACTCGACCTGAGCGCTCGCAGTCCAGGGGGTCCAGAGCCCAAGGGTCAAGATCATGGCCGGCACGATCGCCGCCCCGCCTCTGCTTCGGCACCATCCGTTGTGGGTCGCTGACCTGGCTGCGCTCATGGTCTACTTTCTTTTCCGCTTCCCAAGCAGTCCCTCCGCCTGACGAACCGGCCGCCGCAAAACGCTGTCTTTCCTTTGCCAGCGGCTGCACCGCAGCCCAGACACGCGGCGTGCCCACCCTAACGAGGATCGGCACGCAACACCGGTTCAACCCAGACATGTGCGTCGCCGGACGGTTGATTTTCGCTGTTGTACACCGTTGGTTCGCCGCCGTCC
>DQNS01000100.1 GCA_015659035.1 Acidobacteriota bacterium
AACTTGTTGAAGAGGGCGCGGCTGTCCACGCTGGGGTGGGCGGCGGCCATGCAGAGGGCGCCGAGGGTCGAGAGCGGCGAGACGTCGACCAGATGCCCTCCGACGTTCATCGCCGAGGCCAGCGCCAGCGGTTCCACGCCGAGCTGCTCGACAAGTCCGGGCACCGTCGGGAGGAATGCCGGGAGCACGACGCCCGACGTGCTGCTGTAGAGCGAGATGAGCCCGGTCGACGCCGCGATGATGAACGTGGGTGCCACCGCCGACGCGCGGGCGAGAATGTCGGTAAAGAGCGCGAGACCGCCGGTCGCGTCCAGCACCGAGATCAGGACGGTGACGCCGCAGACCATCATGATGACCCGCCAGGGCATCACCTTGACGGCCTCCATCTCGTCGCCCGCCTTCAACAGGCTGAGGAGCACTGCGGCGGCGAAGGCGCCGAGTCCGATATCGACCGAGAAGAAGGGGTCGAACGGAAGAGTCCGGTCGCCAAGCAGAAAGCGACCGAGGGGCTCGTTGATAACCCCGAGGATCAACACGGCGATCACAGCGAGCGTGATCAGATGCGTCCTCGTGAACTCGTTGTCTGTCGTCCCCGCCTCCTCGCCGGTGCTGCCTGGTACCAACAGGGCGCCCTCGTGATAGCGCCCGAGTAGCCGCCAGCCGCCGAGGGCGAAGTAGGCGGTGAAGACCACAATGGTGTGCGCCATCATGTTGTTCAGATACGTGTGGAGGGCGAACCCTCCCAGACCGATGTCATCCATCACGCCGTTGACGATCACACCGGTGGGTGCGATCGGCGACAGCGACCCGGCGTTGGCGCCCATGCCGACCATGATCGCCATCAGGAACGGCGGGACCCCGACCTGCCAGGAGACCGCCATGGCCATCGGGGCGACCAGCGCGGTCGCGGCGATATTGCCGGGCCCGATCGAGGCGAGCCCGAACGAGATCAGAAAGAACATCATCGGTATCAAGCCGACGTTGCCGCGGCAGTACTGCACCGCCCGGTGCGCCACACGTTCTAAGGTCCCGTTGGCCTGGGCCTGTGAGAACAGGAGGGTAACGCCCGCCAACGTCAGAAACAACCGGGTCGGGAACCCGGCCATCACCTCGCGCGCGGTCATCCCGGCCACGTAGACCCCGACGATCCAGGCCAGCGAGATCGCCAGGAAACCGACGTGCAGCCGGATCGTGCAGCTGACGACAATGGCCACGAACAACGCGCCGAGGGAAATCGCCGCGACCGGGTCTACCGAGCTGAAGAGGTCCATGTCGAGCGCGAGTATAGCGCGGGTACTCGAAGAAGTCAGAAGTCAGCATGCAGAAGAAAAGCTGGACGCGGGCGCCGGCCAGGCCGACACTATCTAGGGTGGGATGTAGGCAAACTTCTGCCTTCTGCCTTCTGCCTCCTCGGGTATCCTCGAGGCATGTTCGTCTACCTGGTGCACCACGGTCAGGCGGTAAATCCCGGTGTCGACCCGCAGCGGCCGCTGTCACGCCAAGGTCGTGACCAGACGGATACCCTGTCGGGTCGGGCGGCCGCGCGGGGGGTGCACCCGGACGTCATCTGGCATAGCGGCAAGCTCCGGGCCCGGCAGACGGCCGATGCCTACTGGCGCGCGTGCAACCCGCTGGCGGAGTTCTCCGCTACACGGTGGATGCAGCCGGACGACCCGTTGCGTCTGGCCGACCTGCTGGCGGTCGAGACACGCGACGTGATGCTGGTGGGGCACATGCCGCATCTGGACCGGCTCCTTTGTCGCCTGATCGAGACCGCACCACAGGCCGGGTCGTTCCCCTTGAACGGCGTGGTCGCGGTCGAGCGGACCGAGACAGGTTGGGCCGAGCGCTGGCGTCTGGAGGCGCCCGAGCTAGAGGCGCTCAAGTAGGTTGGTGAACACAGCGCTCCGGCTTCTCCCTCTTCCCCTGGGAGAGGGCCGGGGTGAGGGCCCAGGGCCTTGCTAGCGTCGAAGCTTGGTGAGCTGCTCTTGCAGCAGCTCCCACGCGCGGGCGACGTGACGTTCGGTGGTGCGGATGTGCCCCACCGCCAGCCGCAACACGAACCGGCCGTCGAGCCGGGTGTGTGACAGGAAGACATCACCGGTCGCGTTGACCCCGTCGAGTAGATGGGCGTTGAGGTCGTCGAGTGCCGCCCGGTCGTCGGCCAGCTCGGCGGGACAGGCGCGAAAGCAGACCACCGAGAACGGCACCGGCGCCAGCCGCTCGAACGCGTCGCTCGCGTCCACCCAGCCGGCGAACAGCTGTGCCAGCCGCATGTGTTCCGCGAGCCGACGGCGCATACCGTCGGCACCGAAGTGCCGCAGCACCATCCACAGCTTGAGCGCGCGGAACCGCCGACCCAGCTGGACACCGGTATCCATCAGGTTCCGCACCGGCGTGGGCTCCCGGCTCTGCAGATAGTCCGGTGTCAGCGAGAACGCCTCACGCAGGCGGTCCATCCGCCGGCAATAGAAGGCGCTGAGGTCGAACGGCGTGAACAGCCATTTGTGCGGGTTGACCACGAACGAGGTGGCACGGTCGCACCCGGCCAGCGTGTCCTCCCGGCCCGGGACCATCGCCGCCGCGCCCGCGTAGGCGGCGTCGACATGCAGCCAGAGCCGCTCCCGCTCACAGAGATCGGCGATGGTCGGCACCGGGTCGACGCTCGTCACGGCGGTCGTGCCGACGGTGGCGACGACGGCGAGCGGCGTCACCCCATCCCGGCGGTCGTCGGCGATCGCGGCGGCGAGCGCGTCGGGTCGCATCCGGAAGCGGTCGTCCGTGTCGACCCGCCGCAGCCCCGCCTGTCCCAGCCCCAGCATGATGACCGCCTTGTCGATCGACGAGTGCGCGTGTTCGGAGCAGTAGACACGCAGCGGCGACAGGTCCGGCCGGCCGGCGAGACCGCGCTCGCGCACCGCGGGCGCCGCCTCTTGTCTGGCGGCGGCCAGCGCGTGCAGCGTAGCGATGGACGCGGTGTCGTAGATGACCCCTTCGAATGTGTCCGGCAGCCCAAGCAGCTGTCGCAGCCACGCCAGCGCCACCTCTTCGAGCTCGGTCACCGCGGGCGAGGTGCGCCACAGCATGCCCTGCGCGTTGAACGCTGCGCTCAGGAACTCGGCGAGCACGCCGGGACCGCTGCCGCTGATGGCGAAGTAGGCGAAGAACCCGGGGTGGTTCCAGTGGGTCAGCCCGGGCACGATATGGCGTTCGACGTCGGCGAGGATCGCGTCCATCGACTCGCCCCGCTCGGGGGCGGCCGATGGGAGCGCGTCGCACAGATCACCCGGCCGCGCGCGCGACAACACCGGGTAGCGCTCGGCGTCTTCGAGATACCTGCCGATCCAATCGACGAGCTGATGCCCAACCCGCCGGAATTCCGCCGGGTCCATGTCGCCGAGGGGCGGCGCCTCATCCGGGGTGGAACGGGTGTCAGTTGCGTCGTCGGACACAGAACAGTCTCAGACCGCGTTCGAGATGGCCCGCTTGGTGTGCACAGCCGAAAATTGTAGCATCGCACGTGGTCCGTGATTCGCGAAGCTGCTCGAACCGACGAGCGCGTGCAGCTTCGCTAGCAGCGTTTCTCACAGCCCCGCTATGCGGGGGGCTAGACATCTCCGCTTGGGAGATGTCTAGCCGGGCCCCTGGTCAAGGGAGGACCTGATGGCAGACGTGGTACATACGAGCCGGCTGCGCATCGAGCGGGTCGCCGGCCCGCTGCGACACGCGTATCTGGAGGGTTTCACCGAGCCGATCCGATTCGGGGTCCACGGTGGGATCAAGGCGTTCTACGGCGTCGAACCGGATGAAGACGTGCCGGCCACGCTGGACTACATCGTCGGCGCCGTCGGCGGTTGACTGCTCGGCACCCTGGCA
The DNA here is from genome assembly GCA_015659035.1 of Acidobacteriota bacterium. Classification (GTDB taxonomy): domain Bacteria; phylum Acidobacteriota; class Vicinamibacteria; order Vicinamibacterales; family UBA8438; genus NP936. The sequence continues at coordinate 3,877 of DQNS01000100.1, forward strand.
CGCGCACTGGAGGTGCGCGAGATACCGGCGCCGAGAGACAAGATCCAGGCGGATGTCGAGGGCGACATCGAGGCGGTCGACAACGTGCTGAAGATCACGCGAATTCGCGTGCGCTATCGTTTGCGCATTCCGGCGGGCACCCGCGAGCGGGCCGAGCGGGCCGTGGCGACGCATGCCACGAAGTGTCCGGCCGCGAACAGCGTGCGCGGCTGCATCGATCTCGACATCACGGCCGACATCACCGAGGAGTGAGGCGCGGGCGCACACGGTCACGCAATCCGCTCCCGTGCCTCCCAGTAGATGAGCGAGAGACCGCCGCCGAGATTCAGTAGCAGCAACGATGTCGTCAGCCTCTCGCTGAAGACGTCACCGGCCTCAAGCACGTCGACAGTGGCCGGCGCCGCCAGCGCCCCGAGCGCCAGCATGCCGCCGACCCAGAAGACGAGCGCGATCAAATACAGGCAACGCAGCGCGACCACCGCGGCATCATACGCGGCGTCATGACGACCGAAGAGATCCCGTGGCTCGAGTGGGGAGCCGATGCGTTCGCCCGCGCCGCGGCCGAGCAGAAGCCGGTGCTGCTGGCGATCGGTGCGGCCTGGTGCCGCGGGACCGAGGAGATGGACCGCGTCAGCTATCGCGACCCTGCGGTGGTCCAACTCGTCACCGAACGCTTCATTCCCATACGGATCGACGCCGACCGGCGTCCCGACGTCAGCGAGCGTTACACCCTGGGCGGGTGGCCGACAACGGCGTTTCTCACGCCGGCCGGTGAGATCCTGGGTGGGGGTACGAACCTCGAGTCGGGGCCGCTGGCGGTGGTGCTGGTACAGGTGGCGACGGCCTTCGCGGCCCGACGGGCAGAGATCGACCGACGGGTCGTCGAGCCGACGGGCGGCGGCCGAGATACCGGCACCGGTTTTGAGCCGGGGGCGCAAGAGTTGGATGAGGATGCCGGCCGCTGGCTGGACGAGCAGCTTCTTGCCCAGTTCGACGAGACCTGGGGCGGCTTCGGCTCGGAGCCGAAACGTGTCTACGCGGACGCGTTGGCGGCCGCGCTGCTCCGATGCCGCGACACGACGAACCCCGACCTGACGCGTGTGGTGACACACACGCTCGACGCGATCGCCGAGCGGGGGCTCTGGGACCCCGTCGAGGGCGGGTTCTTTCGCTACTGCGAGCGGCGCGACTGGTCCGAACCGCATGTCGAGAAGGTGCTGACCCTCAACGCGCGGTTGCTCGAGCTCTACCTGTCGGCCTCGCAGCTGCTCGACCGGTCGGACTATGCCGACCAGGCTGCCGCGATCATCCGGTTCGTCCACGGGACGTTCGCGGACCCCGACGGCGGCTTCTGTGCCAGCCAGCGCGCCGACCCGGCATACGCGGCCCTGTCCTCACTCGAGGCGCGGCGGGGCCGCGCGGTCCCGCCGATCGATCGCACCGTCTACACCGACGCGACCGCCGTGATGGCCTCCGCGTACATGCTCGGCTCGTCGATTCTCGGAGACCGCTCCCTGGTCGAGTTTGCCGCGACGTCGATCGACCGGGTCGTCATGGAGACCTACGAGCGCGGTGGCGGGGTCGGGCACAACGCGACCGGGGCGCCGGTGGCGCGCGGGTTGCTCACCGACCATGTGACGATCAGTGCAGCCTTGCTGGACCTCTACGACTTGACCGGACAGGACGTCTATCTCGACATGCCCCGGGAACTGATGAGCTACTGCGAACAATCGATGTGGGACGAGGTGGGTGGTTTCACCGACCGGGCCCGGGCGAACTTGACCGGACACGACGCGCCGGTTGGGCTGCTGCGCGAGCCGCACCGGCCGCTCGGCCTCAACTGTCGCGCCGCCATCGTGCTGGCGCGTCTCGCTGTGTGTGCGGACGAACCTCGATACCGGGACCAGGCGGTTCGTACACTGGCGTGCCAGACGCCGGTGTACCGCGAGCACGGTCTGGACGGCGCCGCCTACGTGCTCGCGCTCGACCAGATCGAGGCTACCGACGGCGTCTGATTTCTGACTTCTGGCTTCTGTCTCCTCCGTTTCCCACCCGTGCTACACTTCGTGCCCCGGAGGTCCCCGTGCCCGTCGATCGTGCCCCTCAGCTACCCGCGCTCCGCAATATCGCGACCCGGCTTCGGATCGAATCGGTCCGTGCCACGAGCGAGGCCGGTAGCGGGCATCCCACTAGTTGCTGCTCGGCCGCCGAGATCATGGCGGCGCTGTTCTTCGGACAGATGCGATTCGACCCGGGGGATCCGGGCAACGAAGAGAACGACCGCTTTGTCCTGTCGAAGGGGCATGCGGCGCCGGTGCTCTATGCCGTCTGGGCGGAGGCCGGCGTCATCGCCCGCGGCCAGCTGTCATCATTGCGGCGGATCGACTCCGATCTCGAGGGACACCCGACACCCCGGCTGCCGTTCGTCGACGTCGCCACCGGGTCGCTCGGGCAGGGCATCTGCGCCGCGGTCGGCGTCGCGCTGAACGCCCGCCGGATCGGGTCGGCCTACCGCACCTATGCGCTGCTCGGCGACGGCGAATCTGCCGAGGGCTCGGTCTGGGAGGCGGCGCAGACCGCCGCACGGCTCGCGCTCGACAATCTGTGCGCCATCACCGACGTCAATGCGCTTGGTCAGAGCCGGGCGACGCAGTGGGGTCACGACATGGAGGCCTATGCGGAGCGGTGGCGCGCGTTCGGCTGGCACACGATCGTCGTGGACGGTCATGACCTCGCTGCCCTGCTCGATGCGCTCGACGAGGCTGCCCGGACGACCGGACGCCCGTCGATGATCCTGGCGCGCACGCTCAAGGGCAAGGGGATCTCCTTCGTCGAGGGTCACAACGGCTGGCACGGTAAGCCGCTCAAAGGGGACGACCTCGACCGGGCGCTGAGGGAGCTCGAGGGACAGCTCGGCGAGGATACCCCCAACCCCGCGATCCCCCCCCCGCCACGCCGCGCAGCCACATCGACCGCTCCGATGTCGTTCGAGACGGTCCGGCCGCCCGAATACGAGGTGGGCAGCTTGGTGGCCACGCGCGAGGCCTATGGTGCGGCGTTGGCGGCGCTGGGCGCCGTGGACCCGCGTGTCGTGGCGCTCGACGCCGACGTCAAGAACTCGACCTTCAGCGACACGTTCGAGCAAGAGCATCCGGACCGTTTCTACCAGATGTTTATCGCCGAGCAGGTCATGGTCGGCGCGGCGCTCGGGCTCGCCAGTCGCGGCGCCATTCCCTTTCCGTCGACGTTCGCCTGTTTTCTGACCCGTGCCGCCGACTTCATCAGGATGGGTGGCATCGGCAACGTCAACATCAAGCTCGCGGGGTCGCACGCGGGGGTGTCGATTGGAGAGGACGGTCCGTCGCAAATGGCGCTCGAGGATCTCGCCATGATGCGCGCCGTGCCCGAATGTGTGGTGCTCTACCCGTGTGACGGGGTCAGCGCGGCCCGGCTGGTGATCGCCACCGCGGCGCATGCCGGGATGACCTACATGCGGACGTCGCGCCCGAAGACGCCGATCATCTACACCGAAGCAGACGAATTTGTGATCGGCGGGTCAAAGGTGCTGCGGGAAAGCTCAGCAGACGTGGCCACTGTGGTGGCGGCCGGGGTGACGGTGTTCGAGGCGCTGGCGGCGTATGACGAGTTGGACCGGTCAGGTCTCCACCTGCGGGTCATCGATGCCTATTGCGTCCAGCCGGTCGACCTGGACACCCTGGTGCGGGCCGGCCAGGCGACCGGTCACCGTCTCATCACCGTCGAAGATCACTATGCGGCCGGTGGGCTGGGGGACGCGGTGAGCGACGCGGTCGCTTCTCACGGCATCAGCGTGCGGCGGCTGGCGGTGCGCGAGGTGCCCCGCAGTGGTGCATCGGCCGAGCTGCTCGACCGGTTCGGCATCTCGTCTCGCCAGATCGTCGCGGCCGTCAACGCCCAGGTCGGGTCGGTCGCGTCACCATCCCCGTAAGGACCCGGGCAGGGTGACTTCCACCCGGGTCCTGAGTTGATCCACTGCCGGCGCCAGCCGTCACGAGGTGCTGCGTCGGGCACGCGCCGACCCTAGGGTGGCGGGCCGCGAGCGTCGGCGTCACAGTACAATGAGCGGGTTGGGGTGACAACCCGTGCAGAGGAAATGCCATGTTCGTGAAGTCTGAGGGCAAGGGCACTCTCGATTGTGGGTTGCACAAGCGCGCTCCAGCTTCTCCCTCTCCCCCTGGGAGAGGGCCGGGGCGAGGGCGAAGGGCACTCTCGCGATGCGGATGACACTCGCGCGTGTCTGCGTAGGTTGTGTGACGCTGGCGGTGCTCGCGGGCGCCCCGATGACCGACGCCGCACAGCAGGGCGCCGCCGCCGGCGAGTGGCGCAGCTACGGCGGCGACACCGGCAGCACGAAGTACTCGCCGCTGGCTCAGATCACATCGGAGAATGTCGGGGACCTGGCGGTCGCCTGGCGGTGGGAGTCGGCCGACGGCCGGTTCGACCTCGACAACCTCCGCGCCTACTATCCTGCGCTTCAGATCGGCAACGACACCAGCAACGTGAGCATCAACGGGCTCAAGGGTACCCCGTTGATGGTCGGTGACACGCTCTATCTCACCACCGCGCTGTCACAGGTGGCCGCCATCGACGCGGCGACCGGGGAGACGCGCTGGGTCCACGACCCGCAGAGCTACGCCGCCGGTATCCCGATCATGGTGCTCGGGTTCAGCAGCCGCGGGCTGGCCTACTGGACCGACGGGGAGGCAGCGCGGATTATCTGGGCCACCGGCGATGCCATGCTGCACGCCGTCGACGCCGCGACCGGCGAGCCGGTGCAGGAGTTCGGCGACGATGGCAGCGTCGACCTGATGCGGGGGATTCGGCGCGCGCGGCGGGACCCGCCGCCGATCAACTACTCGGTGACGTCGCCACCTGTTGTCTGTAACGACGTGGTCATCGTTGGTTCGGCGGTCTCCGACCAGCCGCGGTTCAAGGAGTCGCCGACCGGCTATGTCCGGGGGTTCGACGCGCGGACCGGCGAGTTGCGCTGGACGTTTCATACCATCCCACTGCCTGGCGAGGTCGGCTACGACACCTGGCAAGACGGGTCGGCGAGCTACACCGGGAACGCCAACGTCTGGACGATGATGAGCGCCGACCCGGACCTGGGCTATGCCTACCTGCCGGTCGGCAACGCCACGAACGACCACTACGGTGGGCATCGCCCGGGGACCAATCTGTTCGCCAACAGCCTGGTCTGTGTGGAGTGCGCGACCGGGGAGCGGGTCTGGCATTTCCAGCTTGTGCACCACGACCTCTGGGACTACGACCCACCGGCGGCGCCGAACCTGGTCGACATCACCGTCGACGGCCGGGCGATCAAGGCGGTGGCGCAGGTCACCAAACAGGCGTTCACCTTTGTGTTCGACCGCGTCACCGGGGAGCCGGTGTGGCCGATCGACGAGCGGGCGGTCCCGTCATCGGATGTGCCGGGTGAGTGGACCTCGCCGACCCAGCCGTTCCCGACGGCGCCGCCGCCGTACGACCGCCAGGGGGTCACCGAGGCGGACCTGATCGACTTCACCCCGGAGCTGCGCGCCGACGCGATCGAGATCCTGCAAGACTACGTGCACGGGCCGATTTTCACGCCGCCGTCCCTCATCGGCACCGGTCCGGGCGACACCAGGGGCACCATCGAGCTCCCCGGCTACACCGGCGGCGCGAACTGGAACGGCGCGGCGTTCGACCCCCAGACCGGTCTGCTCTATGTGCCCTCGACGACCCGGCCGATCATCCCGGCGCTGGTCGAACTGGGCCCCGACCGCTCCAATCTGCGGTACTCCCGCGGGCGGATGCGGCCACCAGGTGGGCCGGACGGGCTCCCGCTGTTCAAGGGGCCCTATGGGCGAATCACAGCCATTGACCTCAACCGCGGTGATATTGCGTGGCAGCGCGCCAACGGCATCGGGTCCCCGGCGATCCGCGACCACGATCGGCTCCGTGGTGTCGACCTCCCCTTGTTGGGCGGCGGCCGCGATTTCCTGCTGCTGACCAGGACACTCCTGCTGAGCGGGCAGCAGACACCAGGGGCGGACGGCGCCTGGGTATTGGCGGCGCGCGACAAGGCGACCGGCGAGCTGCTGGCCGAGATCCCGTTGCCGGGCCGCGCCATCGGGGCGCCGATGAGTTACGAGGCCGGAGGCAAGCAGTTCATCGCGTTGACCGTTCGCGGCGCCCGGGGTGGGCCGCCGGAGCTCGTGGCGCTGGCTTTGCCCTGAGAGGCGCTCCAAGGAGGCAGGAGTCAGCAGGCAGGAGGGGGAGGCAGGAGGAAGCCGGAGGGCTTCGACAGGTTCTGCTTCAAAAGCCCCGGGTGCGGGAATCGGCGGGGCCGGCGAAGCCGATTCTTCTCGGTAGCCTTCCTGGCGTTCGTCCCGCGCGCGGAGGAGATCACGATGACAGCTAGAACGTTCCTCGCTTCGGTGTTGGGACTGGCAGCGTTCGCCGTCGGCGCGACGCCGGCGGCGGCGCAGATCGAGAAGGAGTTCATCAACCCGGCAGGTGGCTACACCCATGTGGTGACCGTGAAGGACCGCGGGGTGAAGACCGTTTACGTGTCGGGGCAGGTCGGGAGCGGCGCCGACCTGCAGGCGCACGCCGAGTCGGCGTTCCAGGGTGTGGCCGACCAGCTCGAGGCGGCCGGGGCCTCGATGCGCGATGTCGTGAAGATCCGGATCTACGTCACCGAGTTTGACCCGGAGCAGTACTCCCTCATCAGCGCGGCGCGGCTCGCGGCGTTCCCGGAAGACGCGTGGCCGGTCAGCACCATGCTCGGAATCAACGCGCTGGCGCGCGAGGGGTTGCGTGTGGAGATCGAAGCCACAGCGGTGCTTGCCGACCCTGGTGCCGACTTCGAGCTGACCCGCATCGGGCCGTCCCGGGGGTTCAGTCAGGCGGTGGTCGCGCGGCACGGCGCCGTCAAGACAATCTGGGTCTCGGGTCAGATCGGGCGTGGCGACGATCTGACGGCGCAGACCAGCTTCGTGTTCGACCGCGTGTCGCAGCGGCTGGCGGATGCCGGCGCCACCATGGCGGACGTCGTCAAGATCAACACCTACATCGTCAACTTCGACCCCGAGCAGCACATGGGGCCGTTCGGCCAGGGACAGGCGTCGGCGTTCGGCGACAACCCGCCGTCGAGCACGCTCCTGGGTATCGACCGGCTGGTCAACGACCGGATTCAGATCGAGGTCGATGCCGTGGCGGTAGTCGGGGCGAGCGGGCGCACCGAGCGTCTGACGAGGGAGTTCCTCGACCGGGCCGGGAGCTTCACGCAAGTGGTAACGGTCCAAGGTGACGGCGCCAAGACGATCTACGTCTCCGGGCAGGTCGGGCGCACCAGCGACCCGCTCGAGACCCAGGCGCAGCAGGCGTTCGCCGGGATGAAACGCCGGCTCGAGGCGGCCGGCGCCACGCCGGCCGACCTGGTCAAGGTGATCTACTACCTGCCGGGCTACACGCCCGGGAACACGGGCATCGCCGGTGCGCGCGAGGCGAACGCGTTCCCGACCGACGACCTCCCCGCCTCGACGCTGCTCGGAATCCAGTCGCTCTACTCGACCACCGCGCTGTTCGAGTACGAGGGTATCGCTGTCGTACAGCCCTAGTGGCAGACCTGTCGCGCGCGATCTTCCGCAGCTCGGCGTTCGCATTCCGGGCGCCACGTTGTCGCGGTTCTAGGCCATGCTGGCGCACTATCACGGACAGGTCTGGAATAGCGCAGACGTCGCCCGCTCGTGCGGTGTGAGCGACAAGACCGTCCGGCACCACGCTTCAGGTTGGGACATGATGATCGGGCTGGTGCACCACGCCGCAGGAGAGTGACTGCCGCCTGCTGCTCGTCAGTCAAGGAGGGACGTCGTGAGAGTACCCACGTTGGCACTACTTGGTTGGGCCGCGATGTTCGCCCTGGGATGCCGCGCGCCCGAACCCACGCCGGAACCGACGCCCGACGCCGGCCAGGCTCCCCCCGGTTTCACCGAATACGGCGCCACACCCTGCGAACCGGTCGGAGACATTCAGTTCATCTGCGATCTCATCAGTCCCGAAGACCTTGCCATCCTGCCCGGGTCGGAGTGGGTCATTGCGTCCGGTGCCCAGGAGGGTGGCCGACTCCATCTCGTCAGCGTGCGCGACAAGACCACGACGGTCCTGTTCCCCACACCGCTCCAGGACGAGCGGCATGACACCACGACCTACCCGACGTGTCCCGGGCCGCTCGCCCCCGAGGAACAGGAGATCTTCAGGGGCCACGGTCTCTATCTGAGGCCGGGCGAAGGCGCCGTCCATACTCTGTATGTCGTGCACCACGGTACGCGGGAATCGGTCGAGGTGTTCGAGGTCGACGCCCAGTCCACGCCGCCGGGTTTGACGTGGGTCGGATGCGTCCCGGCGCTGTCGACGCTCAGCCTCAATAGTGTGGTTGCGCTTCCCGAGGGTGGCCTTGCGGCCACGAGTGGGCCGACGGGAGATGTGTGGGAGTGGCAGACCGGCACGGGGTGGAGGCGGGTACCGGGCAGCGAGGGTACGGCGCCGAATGGACTCGAGATCTCGAAGGACGGACGCTGGATGTACATCGCCGGGTGGAGCGAGGAGAAGCTGACGCGCATCTCGCGTGGCCAGACGCCGGTCCAAAAGGACGTCGTCGCCCTGGGATTCCGGCCCGACAACCTACGGATGTCGCTCGACGGCTCGGTGATCCTCGCCGCGGGTCACACCGACAAGGACGGACGCTCGATTACCGAGCCGCGAGAGCCGTTGCGAGAGACGTCGAACGTTGCGGAGATCGACCCGCAGACGTTGGAAGTTCGGCGGATTTTCGAGCACCCCGCCATGGAAGGGTTCGTGGCGTCCACCACAGCCACTCGGATCGGGAACGAAATCTGGCTTGGCTCGTACCGTGGTGACAGAATTGCGTATTTCCCGGCGCCTTAGGGTCCGCGCAAGAATTAGGTTCCCGTTTTGGGGCGTCGGCCGAACATGTGAATGATTGGTCGCGGGTCTACAGCCGCTTCGCCCCCGACGCGGGCATGCCTGTCAATGACTCCCCCAAAGGCGGAGCCGCCATCTGGGTATGTGCGTTGGATGACCCTGACTAGGACCCAGGCGGGGGCAACCCCCCCCGTGTCACAGCGTCATCGGGTCAGCGTGGCACTCCAGTTCACAGCCCCGCTCGGCGTCTGAGCGATGCCGCTCATCGTGGTGTCGTCGACGTGGCCGGTATAGCGCGTGTCGCCTGCTCGAAAATTGATCTCGGTGCCGCGTAGTTGGCCGTCCTCGATCGGTATCGTCCCGGTTTCGGTCCCCAGCGTGCCGGCAACCATCTGGAACGTCTGGGCTAGCCTGAGAGCCAGCTCACCTCCCGACAGGCGCCAGGTCCCCTCGACCTTCGCCGGGACGATCCACAGCAACGAGGTGCACCAGGTGGGGCAGGGGTCGAGCACCACGGTGCGGTCGGGGGTCCACCCGGGCGCGTCGGGGTCTTCATCCGATCCGCTGAGATCCCAGGTGTTGGACACGATGCGAGTGCCCGGTCTCAGCGCGAAGAGCGTTGGGCGCAGCCGGTAGTTGATGTCAGGCAGCAGGAACATCGTGATCACGGTGGTCGGTGAAAGATCGAACTCGAACAGGTCGGTCGTGACGAATTCCGTCAGCTCGGCCACACCGGCCTCGGCGGCGCGCCGCGTTGACAGCTCCACCAAGTTCTCATCGAGCTCGACGCCGACCGCCCGCGCGCCCAACCTGGCGGCCGCGATCACCAGGCGTCCGTCGCCGGACCCGAGGTCGACGACACGGTCGGCGGCCGTGACCGCGGCCATCTCGAGCATCTTGTCGACCAGCACGTCCGGCGTCGGCACCCACGGGACGTCCTTGCCTTCCTGACCGACCGTGGGCTGGATCTGGCCTGCGGCGGGTGATGCCAGCAGGCTGCATGCGGTGAAGAGCAGCGCAAGCACCAACACGAGCCTCGACCGTCTAGGGCGCGCTGGGGTGGGGGCAGGCATCACGTGATCGAGGTCCAGGGCGCCGGTCGCGCGGGTCGATAGCCTCAGTGGGAGCGGTCGTGCCCATTCCGGCGAGTAGAGCATCGGCCTGTTCGGAGAGATCGTTTCGCCCACTCGCGAACCCGCCGACCGAACGCGGGACGGATCTCGAATGGGTGGTCTGGGTCGGCTGCTTGGGCTTCGAAGGACATGTGTTCCTTGCCTCTAGCGCACCTCGGGTCCGCCGCGGCGATCATCCGGCACGAACCGGTCGCGGGCCGGCATGACGACCGCCGGCAAGGTCTCGGCGTTCATGACCGCGTCCTCGGCGATGATCTCGTTCTTCGCCAGGATCCAGGCGACGAGACTGTAGACCTGGTCCGGGGTCAGCATTCCCGGCGTGGGCCGGGGCATCGCGCGGTTGATGTAGTCGTAGAGCGTGGTCGCATAGGGCCAGAGGTTGCCGACGGTCAACGGTCTTCCGCTCGGATCGCGGCCGACCACCGGCGCGGCGGTCCCGCCTTCGCCCTCGGGACCGTGGCATCCGCGACAGGCACGTCCCCACGTCTGCGCGCCATCGGCCGCGGTGCCGCTGCCGGGTGGCAGCCCGGTACCGTCCGGCATGACGTCGATGTCGAGCTCGGCGATCGCCGCCGGCGTCGCCGGCCGACCGAACCCGAAGGTTTCAGGCAGCGGGCCGGAACTCGCTCGTTGCTGCCCGGCGGCCGCCGAGAGGCGACCGCCGGCGACCGACAGCCCCAGCACCGCGATGGCGATGGTCGCCGCCGTGACAGCCCGACCTCTGACGCCTGCGCCTGTCCCGATCACGACTGCACCCTCTCGGCGCCGAACAGCACGCGGCCGTCGTCGCCCACGGTCCATGACGTGATCGGGTTCTGGTGATACCGGGTCCGCGGTCCTCGCGCCTCGCGGAGCGCGTCCCATGTCGGCTGCACATACCCCGTCTCGTCGGTGGCCCGGCTCATGATCTCGCCGGGCCCGCCGGTCCAGTTCCACAGATACCGGAAGCGCACGTGCGCCTTCGGCAGCACCGGCGCCTGCAGGTCCGCCGCGTGCCAGCTGGCCCCCCCGTCGGTGCTGATGTCGACGCGAGTGATCCGACCACGACCGCTCCAGGCCAGCCCCCGGATCTCGTGCCAGCCGGGCTCGATGACACGAGGATACGCCGGGTCGGTGATGATCGACCGCGCGTCCATGACGAAGCTGAACTGGCGCATCGTGTTGCCGTCACCCAGCGGGTCGGTGTACTTCGACGTCTCTTCCCGCGTCATGAAGGGCCGGTCGGCCAGCTCGATCCGTCGCAGCCACTTGACGCTGCTGTTGCCTTCAAAGCCCGGCAGCAGCAGCCGCGCCGGGTACCCGTTCCCGGGCATCAGCGCGTCGCCGTTCTGCGCGTAGACGATCATCGCGTCGTCGAACGCTTTTTCCATCGGGATGCTGCGGGTCAGCACCGCCGCATCCTGCCCCTCGGCCAGGAACCACGTGGCGTTGGGGCTGGCACCGACCTCGTCGAACAGCGTCGACAGCATGACCCCGGTCCACTCGGTCTGACTCGTGAGCCCACAGACCATCTGCGGGAGTGTCTCCGGTCCGCCGCGGCGCAGGTTCCCGGAGCACTCGAGGAAACAGATGCGAGAGGTCGACGGAAAGCGCTTCAGGTCGGCGAGACTGAAGACCCTCGGCCGTTCGACCAACCCGTGGATCACCAGCTCGTAGCGGGCCGGGTCGATTTCGGGCACACCGCCGTGATGACGTTCGAAGTGCAGGTCGGCCGGTGTGATCGTGCCACGCAGGTCCTGTAGCGGCGTCCGCGACGACGTCGCGCTCGGGTCGCGACGTGGCGTCACGAACGACGACCGCTGGTCGATCTCGCTTGGCCCGCGGCCGGGGCGCCGTGTCGTCTCGATCGCCTGCTGCCCAGCCACCGGCGCCACCGCCGCGGCGCCGATCGCGCCGGCCGTCCCCGCCAGCAGTTCCCGCCGCGTCAACTGACCCCGCGACGTCGTTCTCCTGTCCGACCTGGCCGTCATGTGGGCCCTCCTGGCAGGAAGCCGGCGAAGCCCTCAAGCTTCTCCTGACTCTTGCCTCCTGTCTCCTGTCTCCTAAGAGCATCCGTCATATGGCCTCACTCACGCTCGACAGGTTGAACGCGCGGACCTTGAGCGCCGGCACGACGATCGGGACCCCGACCGAGCTGTTCTCGCCTGCGGCCACCCGGGTCGGCGTGCCGAGCATCTCCACGCCCTCGAGCAGCTCAACCAGCGACTGGTTGAACCGGAAGTTGTTCACCGGACGGGCAACCCGGCCGTTCTCGATCAGGAACGTGCCGTCGCGGGTGATGCCGGTGTAGGAGAGCGTCCGTGGGTTGAGCGGACGGATATACCAGAACCGCGTGATCAGCACCCCGCGTCGGATCGATCGGATCATATCCTCGACCGAGGCGTCACCACCGGACATGATCACGTTGGCCGCCGCCGGTTTGGGCTCCACGCCCTGGCGGTCCGCCCAGAACCGCGAGGAGAACAGTCCGCGCAGGACCCCGTTCTCGACCCAGGTGTCGGCCCGGGTCGGCAGCCCGTCACCACTGAACGGGCTGGTCTCCGCATCGGGGGCCGCCGGGTCGCTCCGAATCGTCACCCGGGAATCGAAGAGCTGCTCACCGACCAGGGTGCCACCACCCGGCCTGGAGAATGCCGACCGGCCCTCGTCGGCGGTCCGCGCGCTGAACGCCGTGCGCATCCGCAGCATCAGCATCCCGACTGCTGTCGGCTCCAGTACCGTCTCGTAGACGCCCGGCTCGAGCGCGGTGGGCTCGCGCCAGGCGTTGCACTTGCGGACCGCGTCGGCGGCGATCCGGTCCGATGCGATCCGGTCCCAGTCGTTCGCCTCGTCGCCGGCCCATCCCGACGACCCGCCGTCGGGCGTCCGGGCGGTCAGCGTGGAAGCGACCCCGGTGCTGGGGTGGAACCCGAAGAGTCCGCCGGACGTCGCCAGCGCGCGCGATCCAGCACGTGCGTCGATGTATCCGGCCGCGACCGTGCCGGCGGCCCGCGCCGCCTCCAGGGCCGGCGCCACGGCATTCGCCCGAGCCTCCGGTGTCAGCTGCCCGGTCGAGGCATAGAAGCCGCCGGGTTCGCTGTATTCCTGGGGTCCGAGCTCGGGCAGATACTCCGGATCCTCCGGCGCCAGCCGCGCCAGTGTCTCCGAGTCACGAACTGCCCGTGTCAGGGCGGTGTCATCGAGCTGGTTCGTGGTGACGCTGGCGATCCGTCTACCGAACACGCTCGTGACCCGCACCGTCACGTCGGAGCTCCCGCCGGCGCTGGTGATCCGGTTGGTCGCCGTGCGTGTGAACCCGCGCCACCCGGAGTTGACGCTCACGCGCGCATGGTCGGCCTGTGACAGGTCGAGCACACGGTCGCACAGCACCCGTACATCGTCGCGCGACAACCCGGTCCGCCCGGCCTCTCCGCGATCCTCTTGCTGTGCACTCATGCGTGTCTCTCAAGGCTACAGGCTCGGGCGTCAAGCGTCAGCTGGGGAAGCCCTTCTGACTCCTGACTTCTGCCTTCTGACTTCTGACGCGCGTGTGAGCCTCCATCACGCGGTGTTTATGATGTCCACGTTGCGGAATAACGCGATCGGGCAGCCATGCGACACGGCGTTCGATTGCACCGGCTGGCCCTTGGCGTCACCAGCTGATGCACCGAGATGATAGGTGCCGGGACCGCCAATCAGGGCCATCGAGCTCCAGAAATCTGGAGTCCGCGCGACATACGCCACGTCCCGGAGCATCTGATATTTTCGGCCGTTGCGGATCTCCCAGAACACCTGGCCGGAGAACTGGAAGTTGTAGCGCTGCTGGTCGATCGAATAGGAGCCACGTCCCTCGACGAGGATGCCGTGGTCCGTCGCCGCGATCACGTCCTCCTCGCTGCGATCCTCTGGACCCGGCATCAGGCTGACGTTCGGCATCCGCTGGAACGGCATGCTGGACCAGTACTGCCCGTAGGCGCACCCGAGACTATTCCGCACACCGGTCTGGTCGGCGATCCAGGCCGCCTGCTCCCGCGTCGTCTGGTAGTTGACGAAGATGCCGTTCTCGATGATTGGCCAGGCGGTGGCAGCTACACCCTCGTCGTCCCAGCCCACGGTGGCGCAGCCGCCCTCTTCGGTACGGTTGCCCATGAAGGTCATGAGCTCGCGACCGATCTGGAAGCGGTTCAGCACCTGGTCGGGCGGTGCCAGAAACGAGGTGCCCGCGTAGTTCGCCTCGTACCCGAGCGCCCGGTCGAGCTCGGTCGGGTGGCCGATCGACTCGTGTATGGTCAGCCACAGGTTGGACGGGTGGAGCACCAGATCCCAGGTGCCCGCCTCGACCGAGGGGGCCCGCAGCTTCATCAGCGCCTCCTCGGCCCACCGCGGCGCGTTACCGGCCAGGTCCAGCCCGACGACGTACTCCCAGCCTCGGCCCGCCGGGTCGGCGACCGACCCGCGGCTGGCGAAGTCGCCGGCTGTGGCGACCGCCGTGATGTTCATGCTCGGGTTGACCCGGATGAACGTCTGCTGGATGAGCGACCCGTCGGTCGTCGCGACCAGCCGGCTCTCCTTGTTCGAGCCGACACTCGACGAGACGAACCGGACGCCTTCGACACCCAGCGCCGCGGCATTCGCGCGGAACAGCAGGTCCGCCTTCTCCTCGATCGGGACATCGAACGGGTCGGTCTCGTGGGGGGTGACCCAGCGGCCGTCCGGCACGGGGTCGACCGGAGCCAGCGTCGTGTCAGAGGGCGCGACCCGGTCGTTGGCCTTGGCGATCGCCACCGCCTCCCGCGCGGCCCGCGCGACCGCCTCCCGGGTCAGTTCCCGTGTTGCGGCGAATCCCCAGGCCCCGCTGACCAGCGCTCGGACCCCGATGCCGTACGAGTCGCTCTTGCTGACCCCCGTGATCCGGTCTTCACGTGCGCTGATCGACTCGCTCCAGTGACGGGAGACGCGGGCATCGGCATACTTCGCGCCGGCCGACCGCGTCTCATCGAGCGCATACAGCGCGAGGTCGCGCTCCGCCGGGTCCGGGCCGGGCAGCGTCTGGTCGGTCTGGGGGCCGGGCGCCCTGCAACCCCACGTGCCCGGGCCGGCCGCCAGGGCGGCGCCGGCGACACCGGCCGCCTTGACGAACTGGCGCCGGTCCAGCGTCGGTCGTGGCATTAACAGTTTCCTCCTGGCGTTCCCGGAGCGGGAGCCGCCTGTCAGTGCCCGTATTATCCGCCCAGTCGGCCCGGGAGGGAACCCGGTGAGCGAGGTCTGTTGCTAGAGCCGGGACCGCTCCTACGAGGTGGCGGGGGCGAGATTCCGGAGGGCGCCGATGATCTCATCGGGCTCGGG
>DQNS01000029.1 GCA_015659035.1 Acidobacteriota bacterium
CGGCGGCGGTGTCCTCGGACAACCCGATGACCTACATGCACGAGGGCAGACAGTTCATCGTCGTCGCCATGGGCGGGGCCTCGACCGCGCCCCGGACTTTGTAGCGCTGGCTCTGCCCTAGTCGCTCTCTCGAGCACCCGGGGTGGTTCGGCGCTGGTCGGAGAGGTGATCTATGAACAACGTGAGCGGGAGCATGCGCGACACACTGCGTGGCGTGGCCTTGGTTGGCCTGGGGTTGCTGACCGTGCCGGCGCTGGTTCGGGTACCCTCGGCGGTCGAGGCCTGCGGCGCGCCGGCCGCCTCCGAAACAGCGCGCGGCCACGTGTTCGAAGACACGAATGGCAATGGCGGGCGGGACGCCGGCGAACCGGGCGTGTCCGGGGTGGCGGTCAGCAACGGCTGTGCGGTCACGGTCACTGACGACGGCGGCGCCTACGCGGTGGCGGTCGCCCCGGGGCAGATCCTGTTCATCACCAAGCCGTCACGTTACGCCGTCGCGGTGGACGAGCACAACGTCGCGCAGTTCTTCTACCGGCACTACCCCGCCGGCACGCCGACCACGGTCGAGGGGTCGCCGGTGGGGTGGCGGTTCCCCGTGGTCGAGGCTACCGGGCCGCTGCCAGCGGCCGTCGACTTCCCCCTGTATCCGCTGGAAGCGGCGTCGGACCGGTTCCTCGCGCATGGCTTTGCCGACCCGCAGGCCCGCTTCGATGTCAGCCAGGACATGCTGCGGGAGGATCTGATCAACACGCTCATGGGCAACCCCTACGGCGTGCAGTTCGGGCTGACCATGGGCGACGTGGCCAACGACAACCTGGCCATCTACGACCGCCACAAGCGGATGATGGGCCTGCTGGACGTACCGCAGTGGTATCTGCCCGGCAACCACGACCTGAATTACGCGTCGCCTGACGAGCGGCTCGCCAACGAGACCTACAAGCGGCATTTCGGGCCGACCTACTACTCGTTCGATCACGGGAATGTGCATTTCGTGGCGCTGAACAACGTGGAGTACGCCGGCGTCGACACAGACGGGCAGAACGGGACGTTTCGCGGCTACATTTCCCCCGACCAGCTCTACTGGCTTGAACGCGATCTGGCGCTGGTCCCGCGGGACCGACTCATCGTCCTCGCCACCCACATCCCGCTGGTCGCGGAGGCGTCGGACGGACGGTCGCCGGTGGCCACGGGACCGGGCACCGAGAATCTGGCGCCGCTGCTGGAATTGCTGGCGCCGTTCGAACACATCTACGGCCTGGCCGGGCACGACACCAGCAACAGCTGGAAGGTGGAGGTGAACCACACCCACGGCTGGCACGGCCAGCCCTGGATTGCCCACACTCTGGCCGAGGTCCGGGGTAACGGCTGGACGATGGGCCCGGCCGACCTGCGGGGCGTGCGCGACGCCATGATGGAGGACGGCAACCCGAACGGGTTCTACGTGCTGCGGTTCGACGACGTCGAGCTGACGCCCGAGTTCATCCCGTTTCCGTACGGCCCCGACGGCGGCCAACGGATGCGAATCAGTCTGGATCCGCTGCTGTCGGCGCCCCAGGAAGGCGGCGTCAACCGTGGCACACCGGAGCCCGACACTACCGTCGTCGTCAACCTGTTCGACGGCGGCCCCCGCGACTCCGTATGGCTCTCGCTGAACGGGGCGACCCGAGAAGCGATGACCTACGCGGTGCGCACCGACCCACATGTCGACCGGCTGCACGCCCAATACGCGGAGACGGACGACGCCTATGGGCGGCCGCACCGCTCGTCACACATCTGGGAATACCCCCTGCCGGTTCCTCTGGCGCCCGGCCTCTACCGCGTGGAGGTCACCAGCGTGGACGAGTTCGGCCAGCGCCGACAGGGTCGATTCAGCTTCGAAGTGACCGGGTAGCGGCCTCTGACCACGGAGGCCGCTAGGAGGACTTTCCGGGCGCGGGCAATAAACTAGCGTGAGCTTGAACTATAGGAAATTCAAAAATTCATATCCGGGTGCGCGCAGGCCCGAGTCGAGCATCGTCGACCAAGCGCGATAAGCAGGGCGACAACGGCCACTCGACCGACCGGCATCGTAAAGAACGTCGTCCACCGTTGAGGCATGAGAGTCATAGGCTTTCTTGGATGCGCTTTGTCCCATTCGCGCGCGAGCGGTTGGGCTTCGGCAATCTCTGGGAACACTATCTGCTCCACCAGTGAACACACTACGCCATCCGTCCTGACGGCCGCTGAGCCACGCCAGGACGGCGTGCTATATAAATAAATACTGATGACTCTATTCTGGAGACGCTAGGGCAATGACAAATCCCGTCGTACCCTAAGGGTGTAACTGTTACGGGAGCGAATTGAACTCGCA
>DQNS01000083.1 GCA_015659035.1 Acidobacteriota bacterium
CTAGTTCTGGCCGGCGTTCGTCCGTCTCGCCGCGAAGGCTTCAAACGTGCTCATAGTCTCTGCCGGTGAAGTGCTGACCTTTGCCCGGCTCGCCGGCGTTAGACCGAGCTGCACCGCCCACGGGCGCAGTTCGCTACCGGCCCGGACGCCCGCGCCGATCGCCGGATGCGGTCGAACCGACGGTCTGCCCTCGCGGGTCGTCGACTGGATGACCGGCGTGAAATCCGGTGCGGCCGGTTGAGGGCGCGGGTGAGGGCAGCCATTACGGAATCGCCAAAGGAGCCGTTTGGCATAAAGGCGTCAGCCCACGCGATCGCATCACCAAAGCCCAAAGCCGCGGGGGTGGTGGGCGGTCGTGCTACCCCTGGTTCAAGGTCCGAAGCGCCGTGATCCGATGCAACACCGGCGGGTGTGAATGGTGCAGAAACACCTGCAGCGGGTGGGGGGTCAGGTTCGACAGGCTATCGGCCGACAGCTTCTTCAGCGCCGTGACGAGCGGCTCGGCGCTGCCGGTCGTGTCGGCGGCGAACGCGTCCGCCTCGAACTCGTACCGGCGTGAGAACGAATTGACCAGGACCGACAGGACCAGCTCGATCGGGGTGAACAGCAGCCCAAAGAACACCAGCCCGGCATGCACCGACGGTTCCGGCACGGCGAAGGCGTCGAACAGGCCGGGACGATCCAGAAACAACGACAGCAACCAGAACAATGCGCCGGTGTGGGCGAGACTGAGCGTCAGGCCCTTCAGGATGTGCCGGCGCTTGTAGTGGCCCACCTCGTGCGCCACGATGGCGACCAGCTCGGGGGTCGTCTGCTGCTCGATCAGCGTGTCGAACAACGCGATCCGCTTGTGGCTGCCGAAGCCGGTGAAGAACGCATTGGCCTTCGCCGACCGTCGAGACCCGTCGATCACGGTGATGCCGTCGAGCGGGAACTGCGTCGACCGCGCGTAGTCGAGCAGTGCATCCTTGAGCTCGCCGCCGTCGAGCGGGCTGAAGGTGTTGAACAGCGGCATGATCCAGGTGGGCGCCACGAACTGGGCCGTCAGCATGAAGACGGTGACGGCGCCCCAGCACCAGAGCCAGGCCAGCGGTCCGGCCCAGTCGAAGAAGAACAGCACCGCGGCCAGCAACGCGCCGCCGAGCACCGCCCCCAGAGCGAGCCCTTTCACACGATCGAGCACAAACGTGCGCCCCGTCGTGCGGTTGAACCCGAACCGCTCCTCGATGACGAATGTGGAGTAGATCCGGAACGGCAGACCGAGCGCGGTCGAAGCGACCACGAGGGCCCCGATGAAAAGCAGACCGGTCGGTATCGGTCCCAGCCCGGCCCCACGGCACAGCCGGTCGAGCCAGCCGAACCCGCCGAGCTGCCAGAACAGGAGCAGCGCGGTCAGGCTGACGGCTTCGTGCACCAGACCGAACCGCGTGCGGGTCCGGGTGTAGGCCTGCGAGCGCGCGTAGGTTTTCTCGTCGTAGGCCGGGCGGAACTCGTCCGGTACGGTCGGGCTCATCGCCCGGATGTTCAGCAGGCTCGTCACGACCGAGAGCGCGAGCTCTCCTAGCAACGCGACCAGCACGATCCATGCGTAGATGTTCATAACCGGAGGCCGGCACCGCGGAGCGGACCGCCGCTCAGCGACGACAGATTATACTGAGAGGATCTGTTCGGCACCTATCCACGAGGAAGCGCATGACCACGACCGAGACCGTTTCGCATGTCATGACGATCGACGGTGCTCCGGCAGCCGCCGAGGCGACATTCGGCGTGATCAATCCTGCCACCGGCGACGTCTTCGACCAGGCCCCCGAGTGCACCCGCGAGCAGCTCGACGCGGCGATGCAGGCGGCGGCCACCGCCTTTCGGACCTGGCGGGGGGACGAGGCGGCCCGCCGGGCGTTGCTCGGTGCCTGTGCCGACGCGGTCAAGGCCCACGCCGATGAGCTGGCGCGGGTGCTCACCCAGGAACAGGGCAAGCCGCTGGCCAAGGCGGCGGCGGAGATCGCCGGGGCCGCCAAGTGGTTCACCTACACGGCCCGGCTCGAGATCCCGGTGGAGGTCGCGCTCGACAACGATCGCGTGCGGGTCGAGGTGCGCCGCCGGCCGTACGGCGTCGTGGCGGCCATCACCCCCTGGAACTATCCGGTGTCGCTGGCGGTCTGGAAGATCGCCCCGGCGCTGCTGGCCGGCAACACGATCGTGTTGAAGCCGTCGCCGTTCACGCCGCTGGCGACGCTGCGGCTGGGCGAGATCCTCCGGGACGTGCTGCCGTCGGGCGTGCTCAACGTCGTGTCGGGCGGCGACGCGCTCGGGGCCTGGATGACGTCGCACCCGGCGGTCCGCAAGATCTCGTTCACCGGGTCGGTCGCCACCGGCAAGCTGGTCGCCGCGGCTGCCGCACCGGACCTGAAGCGGGTCACGCTCGAGCTTGGCGGCAACGACCCGGCGATCGTGCTGCCGGACGTCGACGTGGCGCGGACCGCGAAGCGGCTGTTCTGGGGCGCGTTCGAGAACTGCGGGCAGGTCTGCAGCGCGATCAAGCGGGTCTATGTGCCGGAGTCGCTCTACGAGTCGATGGTCGCGCAGCTGGCCGACATGGCCCGTGGTGTGAAGGTGGGGAACGGGCTCGACGAGGACAGCCAGCTCGGTCCGATCAACAACCGGCCCCAGTTCGAGCGGGTGCAGGAGCTGGTGGAGGATGCCAGGCAGGCCGGTGCCAGGCTGGTGACGGGGGGGCAGTGTCTGGGTGAAGGTGGCTACTTCTACGCGCCCACCATCGTCGCTGATCTCCAGGATGGCGTACGTCTCGTCGACGAAGAGCAGTTCGGGCCGGTGCTGCCGGTGGTGCCCTACACGGAGCTCGACGACGCGATCGAGCGCGCCAACGCGACCCACTTCGGTCTGAGCGGGTCGGTCTGGTCGAGCGACACCGCCAGGGCGGAAGAGGTGGCACGCCGGCTCGAGTGTGGCACGGCGTGGGTCAACCAGCACCTGAACGTGCTGCCACATGCGCCGTTCGGCGGCGCCAAGTGGTCCGGCATCGGGGTCGAGAACGGTCCCTGGGGATTGCTTGGTTTCACCGAGATCCAGACGGTGAACGTCGCCAAGGGATGAGATCGGCCATGACTGACTTTCACTACCAGCCCTTGTTCGAACTGGGTGCGGACGACACGCCCTATCGCCAGTTGAGGGTCGATGGCGTGACCACCGTCTCGGTCGACGGCCGCGAGCTGCTCAAGGTGGACCCCGACGTGCTCCGGCAGGTGGCCCACGCCGCGTTCGACGACATCTCGCATCTGCTGCGGTCCTCGCATCTGGCGCAGCTGCGCTCCATCTTCGACGACCCGGAGGCCTCGCACAACGACAAATTCGTTGCGCTCGAGCTCCTGCGCAACGCGAACATCGCCGCCGGCCGGGTGTTGCCGGGCTGTCAGGACACCGGCACGGCAATCGTCATCGGCCACAAGGGAGAAAACGTCCTCACTGGTGGCGACGACGCGGTCGCGCTCTCGCACGGCATCTACGACGCCTACGACCAGCGGAACCTGCGGTACTCGCAGATGGCGCCGCTCGATATGTTCACCGAGAAGAACACCGGGTCGAACCTGCCGGCGCAGATCGAGATCTACGCGGAGCCGGGTAACGAGTACGAGCTGCTGTTCATCGCCAAGGGCGGCGGGTCGGCCAACAAGTCGTTTCTCTACCAGGAGACCAAGGCGCTGCTGAACCCGGCGTCGCTGCTCGCCTTCACCGAGGAGAAGCTCCGGTCGATCGGTACCTCTGCCTGCCCGCCCTATCATCTAGCGCTGGTCGTCGGCGGGCCGTCGGCCGAGTTCACGCTCAAGACGGTCAAGCTGGCGAGCACCCACTATCTGGACCACCTGCCCCGGACCGGGAACGAGCACGGGCGCGCATTTCGCGACGTCGGGCTCGAACAGCAGATCTTCGAGATCGCCCAGCACATCGGGATCGGGGCGCAGTTCGGTGGCAAGTATTTCGCCCACGACGTCCGTGTGATCCGGTTGCCGCGGCATGGCGCGTCCTGCCCGGTGGGGCTGGGCGTGTCCTGTTCGGCCGACCGACAGGCGCTTGCCCGGATCACGCACGAGGGGGTGTTTCTCGAACAGCTCGAAGAAAACCCGGCGCAGTATTTGCCGGACGTCACGCCCGACGATCTCGACGACGAGGTAGTGCGCATCGACCTCAACCGGCCGATGACCCAGATCCTGGCCGAGTTGAGCAAGTATCCGGTCGCGACCCGGCTGTCGCTGAGCGGGCCGATGATCGTGGCCCGCGACATCGCGCACGCAAAGCTGAAGGAGCGGCTCGATCGGGGCGAGGACCTGCCGCAGTACTTCAAAGACCACATGGTCTATTACGCCGGCCCGGCCAAGAAGCCGGAAGGGCGGGCGTCCGGGTCGTTCGGGCCGACGACGGCGGGGCGGATGGATTCCTACGTCGACCTGTTCCAGCGCCATGGCGGCAGTCTGGTGATGCTGGCCAAGGGCAACCGATCGCGTCAGGTGCGCGAGGCGTGCGGCAAGCACGGCGGGTTCTATCTGGGCTCGATCGGCGGCCCGGCCGCCCGGCTGGCGGACCACAGCATCAAGCACGTCGAGGTGCACGAGTATCCGGAGGAGGGGATGGAGGCAATCTGGAAGATCCGCGTCGAGGATTTTCCGGCCTTCATCGTCATCGACGACAAGGGGAACGATTTCTACGCGGAGCTGATGGAGAAGAAGCCGGTCGCGTTCATCCGGTCGTCGTGAGTGGCACCGTCGAGGGCGCCACCGCACCATCTGGAACGACGGCCGGCGTCCCCACGACGCCGGGGCCACTGAGTCACCGGCAGGTCCTCATCGTCTTCAGCGGTCTGATGGCGGGGTTGCTGCTCGCCGCGCTTGACCAGACCATCGTCGCCACCGCACTGCCCACAATCGTGGGCGAGCTCGGCGGGCTCGACCACTATTCGTGGGTTGTCACCGCCTACCTGCTCAGCTCTACGGTCAGCACGCCACTCTACGGGAAGATCAGCGACATCTACGGCCGCAAGGCGGTGTTCCAGACCGCCATCCTCATCTTCCTGGCCGGCTCGCTGCTGGCTGGACTCGCCCAGACGATGGTGCAGCTCATCCTGTGCCGTGGGCTCCAGGGCGCCGGCGCCGGCGGGTTGATGGCGATGGCCTTCGCCGTGGTCGGCGATGTCGTGTCGCCGCGCGAGCGCGGGCGCTACACGGGGTATCTGGGCTCGGTCTTCGCGTTCGCCAGCGTCGTCGGGCCGCTGGTCGGGGGGTTCATTGTCGACCACGTATCGTGGCGGTGGGTCTTCCTCATCAACCTGCCGGTCGGGGCGACCGCGTTGGTCGTCACCTCGCGGGTGCTCAAGCTGACGGTCGTGCGACGGTCGGCCCGGATCGATGTCGAGGGTGCCTTCCTGCTGGTCGTTGGTGTGAGCTGCCTCCTGCTGGCGCTGGTCTGGGGGGGGACGGAGTATCCCTGGGGCTCGGGGGTCATCGTCGGTCTGGGGCTCACCGGCGTGGTCCTGACCCTGGCCTTCATCGCCTGGGAATCGCGCGTCGCCGAGCCGATGCTCCCGCTCCGGCTCTTCAGGAACCCGATCTTCTCGGTCAGCTCGGGGCTCGGGTTCCTGATCGGAGGCGGCATGTTCGGCGGCATCATCTTCCTGCCGCTCTTTCTCCAGGTGGTGACCGGCGCCTCGGCGACCAACTCCGGGTTGCTGATGCTGCCGTTGATGGGCGGCCTGATGACCACCTCGATTACATCCGGGCGGATGATCAGCCGCACCGGTCGCTACAAGGTGTGGCCGGTGACCGGGATGGCGGTCGCGGCCGCCGGGATGTTCCTGCTCAGTCTGATGGACGCCGACACCACGCGGCTCGAAAGCTTGGTCTTCATGCTCGTGTTTGGGCTCGGGATTGGGATGGTGTTGCCGGTGCTGGTGCTCGTCGTCCAGAACGCGGTGCCCTACGCCGACCTGGGTGTTGCCACCTCGGCCGCCACGTTCTTCCGGACGATGGGCGGGTCGTTCGGGGTGGCGGTCTTCGGTGCGATCCTGAACATCCGGATGGCGGAGGAGATGCCGCGGCTGGTGCCCGCTGCCGCGCTGGCCATGGCAGGGGGCCGCACGAGCCAGCTACTCAGCAGCCCCGCGCAGATCCGGCTGTTGCCGCCGGCGGTCATGAACGGGATCATCGAGGCGCTCGCACGCTCGATCCACAGCGTGTTCCTGTGGGCGATCCCGCTGCTGCTGGTCGGCTTTGCGCTGTCCTGGTTTCTCGATGAGATCCCGCTGCGCGAGACCGTGCACGCCGGGTCGCTGAGTCCAGGTTCGACCCCACAACCGTCGGTTCCAGTCGCCTGAGGTCAGGCTGTTCGCTACCGGTGACCTCCCGCGATTTGGCTGGTATGCTGCTAGACCATGCTGAGACTCATCATCGACGTCCTCGCGACCGCGGGGCTCCTCCTCGTCCTCGCGTCTGCGCTGCCCGGCGTGCGCCTGAAATCGTATGGCACCGCGGTGGTCGTCGCGCTGGTCTACGGCCTGTTGAATTTCTTTCTGGGCACGCTGGTCGGGTGGATCCTGTTCATCCCGATGTTTCTTAGCCTCGGCCTGTTAGGGCTGGTCATCAACGCCCTGATGTTGTGGCTGACCGACAAGCTGATCGAGGACTTCGAGATCGATTCTGTGAAAACGACTCTGATCATGGCGGTGTTGCTGACGATAGGTAGGGTCGTGCTGAGCTGGCTGCTGTGACCACGACCAACGACGCCCATGCCCGGCCGTCCGGCGACGCGCCGGAGCTGCTGTACGACGTGAATGTCCCCACACCCACGCATGCCGAGCGGGCGCGGACCCTGGTGGCGCAGATGACGACCGGCACCCTGTGCACGTTGGCCGCCGAGCCCGAGGGCTATCCCTACGGCTCGTTCGTGACGGTCGCCTTCGACAACGGCAACCCTGTCTTTCTCGTCAGCACGCTGGCCGAGCACACCCGGAACCTGCAGCGCGACCCACGGGCGTCGCTGCTGGTGGCCGAAGGCGGCTCCGAGGACCCGCTCGCGAACGGTCGTGTGACGTTGCTCGGGCCCTGCAGCCAGGTTGACGGCGACGGGGGCAGCGCGCGCGCGGCGTTCCTGGCCACCCATCCGAACGCCGCCTACTATGCCGATTTCCGCGACTTCGCGTTCTGGCAGCTGCGGGTGGAATCGATCCGGTATATCGGCGGGTACGGGCGGATGTCCTGGGTGGAGGCGGCCGACTGGCACATGGCCGAACCGGACCCGCTCGCCGCCTCGGCCGCCGGCGTCATCGCCCACATGAACGACGACCACGCCGAGGCGATGGTGCTCTACTGCAAGGCGTTCTCGAAGGCGACCGACATCACCGCTGCCAGCATGACCGGGGTCGACCGGTACGGCTTCGAGATGTCGGCCGTGACCGCCGAGGGACCCCGACCCGTACGTCTGGCGTTCGCCGACCCGGTCGGCACGCCGGAGGAGGTCCGGGCCGCCCTCGTCGCGATGCTCGAGGACGCCCGGACCAAGCTCGGCTGAACTGACCAGAGCCCCCACACACAAGCGACGCTGCATTGGACGCGTCGCTAGACATCCTCCAGATCGGTCTCTTCTGGAAGAAGTCTAGCCCCCGCGCAGCGTCGCTAGTGCTACGGCGTCATCAGGTGGGCCTCGCTCGTGCCCGCCGCCATGATAAACGCGCCACCCTGGTCGCGGCCCTCAGGGAAGCCCGTGGACGCTGTGGTCGCCATCGGCATTGCGATCGTCATGTGAAGACCGGCGCTCGCCTGGTCTGCGCCGTTCACCGACCTGAAGAACGAGCCAAATTCTGGCTTCACGCGGGTGCCGTTCGCGGCGGCGGCGGCCACCAGCGCGCGCTCCCCATCAGCGTCGGTACTCTCTGCATGAAACCGCCGGTTCTGCGCGACCCTGTCGAGGTTCATTTTGCTGGTGCATTGCACCGCGAACGGCTGTCGGTCGCGTTCATCCGCACGGCTGTAGCAGACGACCTGGTTGGTGCCTTCCTTGATCGTCGTGTAGGTGTGGTCGGCGGCCCACTTGACCACGGTCGCGCCTTCACGGGCCCGGCGCGGCGCCGCGGCCAACGCCATCTCGATGAGCTCCGCGTTTGACTGTGCGTACACGCTTGACGAGAACGCCAGCGCGCCGAAGGCGAGGACGATGAGAACGATGCGTTTCATTGAGTAACCTCCATCTCAAACAGCCGCGGAAAGGTGCGGCCAGACCTGTACCGGCAAGGTAACCCGCAATCATAGCGTTTAAGACGCCGCGACCGCGATAGAGATTCCGGCCTAGTTGGTTCCCGGATCGTAGCGGATCTCCAGATACGTCACCCAGCCGTCTATCTGAGAGTACCAGTGCGGCGTGCCGGCGGGGACGATGATCACGTCGCCTGTGCTGACCGTGCGGCTCTCGCCCTCCGCGATCGTGGCCACCCTCGCGCCGCTGCCGTCGACCGACCGGACCAGTGTGCCGCCGGTCACGATCGTCCCGCTGCCGTCAACGATGTGATGCACCTCCCACCCGGTGGCGTGCACGATGGCGTTCTGCGGCACGGTGCGGTGAATCAGGTTCACCCGCGTCAGATCGGTGCTCTCGATACGGGCCACGACCATCGGCGCCGCCGGCTGGTCCTCCAGCGTCCTCTTGAGATCGGCGCCGCTGGCGTAGGTACCCGGAGGCACGGCCTGGGCCGCCGCCAGCGAGACCAGAAGCATGAGACTTGTCAGGCCCACCATTTTGCGTCCTCCATCGATCGGTTCCTGTCCGAAAGGTCTTCATCCTAGCAGACCGGCAACGAGCCCGCCGACCCCCTTCTCAGAGGTGCGATAATGTTCGCTGGCGGACCGTGACACGGTTGTGGGCAAGCGTTCCAGGGAGAGTTCAGATGGCAACGACAGGGTGGGCCATGAAGGGCCAAGGCTATGAGTATTGCAACTGCGACTTCGGCTGTGGGTGCAATTTCGGCGGATTTCCCAACTCGAAAGACGGCAGCTGTCGCGCCCTCGTCGGGGTAAGGATCGACAGCGGTTCCTGTGGCGACGTCGATCTGGCCGGGGTGACGTGTGCCGCCGTCTTCGACTGGCCCAAGGCGATTCACGAAGGCGGGGGCAAGTGCGCCTTCGTGGTCGACCCGTCGACGACGGACGAACAGGCTGGGGCGCTCGGCCAGATCTTCACCGGTCAACTTGGTGGGATGCCCTGGGAGCTGCTGGGGCCGACGTTCGAGGTGGTCGGGTTGGAGAAGGCGCCGATCACGATCGAGGGCAGTGGTCCGAAGAGCACCTTCCGTATCGAAGGGATCGGCGAGGGTCGGGGTGACACCTTCACGAACCCGGTGACCGGCGAAGAGCACCTCGCCGAGGTACATCTCCCCACGGGTTTCATCTGGACCAGAGGCCAGTGCGGCGTGGGCACATTCAGCGTCTCGGCCGCCGGCGTCTCGGTTGCTTCGGAGAAGTCCAACTGGATCCTCTACGACTTCGATTGGTCCAACGCCTAGCAGTTCGTGGTGAAAGTCCCGTGTCGCACGCAGACCGGTGATGCGCTCGTCTGACAAGGCGAGACGAGGGAACATACCGGCAGTACGTGACCGAGGAGCAACGTAGGCAGCCGGGATGCAGCGCCGGTCGAATGCAGCGGGACTTCCGCCACGAGCTGCTCGGCGGCCGCCCACCGGGTCGATCGGGAGCACCCAGATGGAGCCGGTAACCACCCTCGAGACCGTCCTGCGACGAGACCGGGCGGTCGTCACCGCCGGCCTCGTCGGGGTGGCGGCGCTCGGCTGGGTCTACCTGCTGTATCTGGCTCGCGGCATGGCCGGCATGGACATGCGCGCCGACATGGCCATGCCACAGATGCAGACGTGGGGTGTGGTCGACCTCGCGCTGCTGTTTGTCATGTGGGCCGTCATGATGGTGGCGATGATGGTGCCGTCGGCCTCGCCGCTCATCCTGATGATGGCGGCCGCGAACCGGAAGCGTCGCGAGCGTGATGACCCGCTGGTGTCGACCGGCCTCTTTCTGGCGGGGTATCTGCTGGTCTGGACGGCGTTCAGCGCCGTCGCCACCGTCGTCCAGTGGGGGCTGCACGCGACGGCGCTGCTCTCACCCGGTATGGTCGGCGCCAGCCCGGTGCTGGGCGGTCTGCTGCTGCTGACCGCCGGGGTCTTTCAGTTCACCCCGCTCAAGCACGCCTGCCTGACCCACTGTCGCTCGCCACTGGGGTTCGTGATGGCACACTGGCGTGCCGGTCGGGCCGGCGCGATGCGTATGGGGCTCGAGCACGGCCTGTACTGCGTCGGCTGCTGCTGGATCCTGATGGCGTTGTTGTTCGTCGCCGGGGTGATGAACCTGCTCTGGGTCGCCGTCATCAGCCTCTTCGTGCTGGCGGAGAAGGTGCTGCCGCGAGGTGAGCTGGTCGGCCGGCTCGGCGGGGCGATCCTGCTGGCCGCCGGTGTGGTGGTGCTGACCTCGGCCGTGTGATTCGGGCGGCTGAGGGTGCCCAAGGACCCTGACCGCCGGCGGCTTGCTACGGGTTGCTCTGCCGCCAGATCAGCTCCTCGACGGTCGACGCGAACAGTGGGTTGAACAAGAGGCGGATGTTGGTCTTGGACCTACTCCTTCTTCCCGG
Source organism: Acidobacteriota bacterium (assembly GCA_015659035.1). Lineage (GTDB taxonomy): Bacteria > Acidobacteriota > Vicinamibacteria > Vicinamibacterales > UBA8438 > NP936. Next base: position 10,690 of record DQNS01000083.1, read on the forward strand.
TTCCGCTCAGGCTGAACTGCCCGCCCCCAACCGACATGGTGGCGTTGATCATCGCGCCATCCAGCGTCAGGGTCATGACGGTCTCGCTGGGGTTGCCACCCCGGCCGGTCCGTTCAAAGGTGAGCACGAGGTCGTCCCCATCCTTGGCGATGTCCGTGATGTCGTTGCCGCCGCCGCGCCCGCCCTCGATTCTGGCCGCGACCTTACCGCTCTCGTCCCGGACCGTCAGGGTTTGCTCGAAGGTGCCGCCACGGGGCGACTCGAAGCTGATCACCCACACACCCATGAACGCGCTCGCCTCCGAGGAATTCAGCATGGAGGCCTGACCGGCCGCCGCTGGCCCCGCAAGCAAGAGCACGCCCAATACCGCCGCCGCCGTCCACAGATGCTGTCTCGTCATGGCGCAGTTCCTTTCGGGATCGTTCCCACAGGCTCCGAATCAGTGCTCCACTGGATGGTCCATTGTAGCGTGTCACTACGTTCCACGCGATCATCGGCTCCCGGCTCCAGATCCCAGCCAGCGGCTGCTCAGACGTGCCCCGGAAACGCGTACGTGCGCGTTCTGAGGGGTGTCTGTGGCGTGTGGAGGGGTAAGACCCCGGACGGCTTCACCGGGTGTTGCTCCCCTGTGTGATGGCGTTGATGGTCATTCCGGCCGATTGGGCTCGGCCGGCGGTTCGGTCCCGGACGGAACAATGCGTCCTTGACCCGTGCCCTCGTTCACCGTCACGCTGAACTGCCGGTAGTTCCGGTATCTGGCCGTGCTGCTCGTGCTGCCACCAATGCGTTCCGAGTAGCGCTCCCGCATCTCGAGCGGGACCCACAGGTTCAACCTGGGCTCGAGGGCGAACCTGACCGTGGCCATCGCGTCGGTGGCCGGTCGCCCTACGCCCGCAGATGGGTGATAGAGCTCGAGCTGGGTCTCGATGACTCGACCCGACATCGGGTCGAGACAGAAACGTCCGTGGCTGGGCAAGCTGATGCCCTCGAAGCCACGGGTCAGCGTCGGGTACTCGATTTCCTCGAAGCGGATGTCCCACGCGGTGTTCTCGTCGGCGCAGCCCTCTCCTGCCTTTTCGAAGCGAAACCGGCGCGTGTTGGATGGATGCAGAAAGAACAGTGCGTAGGTCGGGACATTGAAGGTGCGTCCGGTTGACCCCAGATTGTATCGGGCGCTCTCCTGTGCAATGCGCTGCGCCTGGGCGAGAGCCGTGGTCGCGTCGCCGAGAAACAGCGTGGCCAGCCGGTCCTGACGGTCCCGGATCTGCCGGCCATTGACCTCGAAGACATCGCGGAAGCCGATCCATTCGCCGATTCCCTGGACCCGCATGAGCAGGAACTCCGACACGAGCCTGGTCCGGGTTGCGTTGCCGCCGCGATTCCTGTAGGAGGTCTGCCGGTAATCCTCCTCCATCACGACGGTCGAGAGTTGCTCGACGAAGTCCTCGACATACGCGGCGGCGCGGGCGATCACCTCGTCGACGGTGAGCGGTTCCTGCGCCGGGAGCGCCGCCGTGTGGAGGGTGACTCCCGCCACCGCCACCAGCGCCGCTGCACAGCCGACCCAACGCAGGCGAACGTTGTGGATATCTCGCATTGTCCTGTATGCCAAACCGGATTATAGCGCCCAAGCCGGTGCACCGATCAGTCGGACCCGTCCTCGGTGGCCGTCACCTCGAGACCGACGGCGCGCATGATCGCCAGCGCGTTGCTTCGGGTGACGGGCCCCGGTTTCAACCGGTAGTCGAACCGCATCTTCCCTGCCACCAGGCTGTCGTCGAAGTGGACGTTCCGCGCCGCCGGCGCCATCCGGTTCGCGATCTCGGCCAGCGCGAGATCGTGCGTCGTGACCAGCCCCACCGCCCCGAGTGAGACCAGCGACCGGAGCAGCCCGCGCGCGCCCTCGGTGCGGTCGTGGGAGTTGGTGCCGTGGAACAGCTCGTCGAGCAGGAACAGAGTCGGCCCGGCTCGTGCCAGCGTGACGATCTGTCCCAGACGGAGCACCTCGGAGTAGAACCTGGACCGTCCCGCTTGCAGCGAATCCTCGATTCGCAGCGTGGCGCCGAGGGCGACCGGAGACAGTCGCAGACGACGGGCCCGCACGGGCGCGCCCATCAGCGCCATCACCGTGCTGACGCCGACGCTCCGCAGCAGGGTGGTCTTGCCCGACATGTTCGAGCCGCTGACGATCAACACCTGCGGGTCGGCGCCCAGGGTCACGTCGTTGGCGACGGTCACCGCTGTCGGAATCAACGGATGCGCCAGCGCTTCGGCCTCGTAGACCGGTGGTCCGTCGACGTCGACCAGCTCCGGATACACATCGGCCGGGTGCTCGTAGGCGTAGGTGCCGAGCGCCGCCAGCGCCTCGAACTCGCCGACGTGCCGCAGCCATTCCGGCACGGCTGCGCCGTATCGCGCCCGCCAGGACTCGACCGCGAACGCGCAGTGCAGCTCCCAGAGGAGGAGAGCCGCGACCGGTCGGAACATAAAGTTGTGCTGCCAGTCGTGGAACTCGACCAGCCGTTCGAGCCGCCGCGCGACCTGATGCACCTCGCCGGCGGTCGTGTCGAGCGCCGCGCGCAGCGCCGACAGCCGCGGCGACGCGTAGACGTCTTCCCGGAGCACGCGGCAAACACCGCCAAGGACTGCCAGCTCGCGCGCCGGTCCGTCGGCGGCGTGCATCACCCGCGTGTGGCCACGGAACGACACCGCGAAGGCCACCATGGCAAACAGCGCCAGCAGCATCGGTAGCGAGGTGGTTGTGCCCGTGCCCCACGCGACGATCGCGGCCACGGTCAGCCCGCTGAGCGCGAGCGCCACGACACGCGGCCAGGTCGCGTGCAGCACCGGCGGGGCGGTGGCCCAGTCGCTCAACGTGGTCAGGTGCACGGTGGCACGCATCTCGGCGCCGGCGGTCGCCAGTCGCTCGCGCAGCTCCAGCCGTGGCAGGAGGTCGCGCACCGCCGCCTGCCGGCTCGTCACCTCGGTGCGGTCGGCCGGCTCCCTGAGCCAGCTCGCGAGGGTGTCTTCACCAGCTTGAGTCTGCGCCGTGCTCAGCAGCTGAAAGAGTGAGGCCTCCCCGAACAGATCAAGGTCCTCGGCGAAGAGGTGGTCCGCGTCAACGAACCGGTCTCCCCGCGCCCCGATCCCGCACCAGCGGTCCTCGAGCCGGGCGATGCCGTGCTCGTACCACGCCACCGCGCGGCTGACCTTGTCGCGGGCAGCCAGCACCCGGTCGTGCACCACCACCAGCCCGATGAACACGATGACCGGCAGGCTCAGCCACCAGCTGGACATCCAGTCGCCGAACACCGTGCCCCAGGCGAGCAGCGCGCCCACGGCGAAGGTGGCCAGCCGCGCGGTGCTCACCCGATCGGCGCGCCGGGCGAGCGCCGCTTCTTCGCGGCGCAGCTCGTCCAGAAGACGCTCGTAGGTTCTTGGCGGGTCGCGTGCAGGAGGCGTTGTCGTAGACATCGAAGAAGCCGGCGAAGCCGTCCGGCTGACTTCCGCCTTCCGTGAGCGTTCGGTCAGTCCAGTCGAGCCAGCTCGTCGGCGCTGACCGCGGTCGCGGGCCCCTGGAAGATGGCGTTGAACAGCAGCTTGAAGGTGCCCCGGGTCTGGGTGCGAAACGCGATCTGGCTGCCCAGGGTGACGACCGATCCCTTCCCGACGGTGAACGCGACCACGTTGGCCTTGTTCCTCAGCAGCTCGTCGCCCAGCAGCCAGCCGCTGGCCACCATGTCTGCCTCGTCCGGGTATCGCGACACGGTCTCGGCGGTGATGTCGAAGCTCGGGGTCAGCTGGTAGGCCTGGTCGAAGCGGAAGAACACCGGCCATCGTTCCGGCATGCCGAAAGCGACCGGGTGCGTCGGGTTGAACTCCTGCTTCAGCAGCGAGCCCGGACAGTAGAAGAGCGAGGTCGGTTCGACGACCCGGTCACGCAGCGCGACCAGCAGCTGCGCGGGGCTCTGGAAGGTCTCGCGTAGTCCGGCGGTCTCGTCGGCGTCGCGCGGGCTGTCCTCTGACGGGGGCGTCGCGCGGCCACGGCGCTGCGGCAGCACCGGCTCGATCGGCAGGTCCAGTAGCTCGCGCGCCGTGCTCACCGCGCTGCCGAGCGCCACGAGCGTGCCGCCGTCCCGTACCCACTGCGCCAGCTTCCGCCATCCCTCGTCGCCGACGCCGTAGGCCCACCGCCAGCTCTCGTCGTGCTGCTCCGGGTCGAGACCGGACACGATCCGGGTGCGGGTCGTGCCGGCAGGCAGCACGATGACGTCATACGTGTCCGCCAGGTCGCCGGCGAAGTCGAGCGACGAGACCTCGATGTGACCCAGCTCATATTGCTCGAACAGCCAGCGCAGCCAACCGCCCGGCATGTTGTTCGCCGCCCGCCACAGTCCCACCCGCGTCGGAGCGCGCATGCGGAACCCGGGCACGCCGGGCGCCTCGTTCGCGCCACCGATGACGAGCCCGGTCTCTCGCGAGACGCCCTCCAGGATCGCCGCCGCTTCCCGTGTCGGTGGCACGAGCCAGGTGCCCGGCGCATACCTGTGCCCGTCGACCTCGAACCGGTTGCTGGCACGGTGGAGCGGCACGCCGGCCCGCTGCAGCCGGGCGGCCGCCAGGAACCCGGCGTTCGACCCCGGTCCGACCAGATATCCCCAGCCGGGCGCTGGCGGCATCGGCGTGCGCCGGGGGACGATCTCGGCCAGCAGCTCGAGGTCGGCCCGGACCGGCTCGTCGATCTGGTCGACGTCGACCCCCATCAGCAACCCGAGCGTCTGCGCCGTCACGTCGTAGGGCGGAATGGGCGGTCCGCCGGGGTAGTAGCGCAGGTCGGGATAGACCTGCCGCTCGAGCATCGTCTTGGCGAAGGCGCCGGCCGGTTGGGCCAGCTGGATCACCCAGGACCCGGCCGGGTAGCTCTGGCCGCCGGCGGTGAACGGTCCCCGCGCCTGATGGATCTCCACCTCGCCCGTCTGTAGCAGCTCGAGCAGCTCGTAGGTCTCGAATGGGTCCCGCTGGTCGGCGCTGACGACGAACGCGTACGGCGACTCGTCCCGGTGGACCCAGTCGCGGTGCACGCGGTAGTAGTTCTCCATCCACGTGGTCCGATTCTTCGCCACCTGCTCGAGCGCCGCGAAAACCGCCGTGAAGCCGTAGTCGACGATATCGCCCAGCCGCCACGCGCCGCGGTCGAATGGCAGCGGGAAGTTCACCCGCGCTGCCTGCGGGCCGAGCGGCACGTCGGGCCCGGCCGGGTTCACGAACGGGTCGGCCAGCCGGGCGCTGGCGATCTCGGTCAGGATGCGCGGCTGTCCGTGGTAGAGCATGTATTGCCGCGCCGGGGCCCACAGGTCGTATTGCTGGTCGTAGACGACGCCCCCCTTGCCCTCCGCGATCAGCGCCGCCGCCATGGCCGCGCCGATCTGGGCCTGGCCCTCGAGCAGCAGCGGGTGGATGTTGGGGTCGTGCGGGTCCTGGAACGGCGGCACGAAGATGCGGGCGCCGGTCGGCCCCATCTGGTGCATGTCATGGGTGACCTGCGGCTTGAGCTCGCGATGGATGTCGAGCGCCAGCCGGGTCTCCGTTTGCGTGAACATGAACCAGTCGCGGTTGTCGTCGTGCCCCGCATAGTGATGGTAGAGGTCCGGGTAGGTCCGGTTGTAGCCCGTGCCCTCGGTCTCGTACCAGTGGTCGATCACCAGCACCTGTCCGTCGGGGTTCTGTGACGGCACCACGAGCAGCACGACGTTGTCGAGCATCTCGGCAATCTCGGGCGACTGGTCGGTCGCCAGCCGGTGCGCGATCGTGATGATGGTCTGGGTGTTGCCGACCTCGGTGGAGTGAATCGTCGCGTAGAGGAAGTAGAACGGGACCCCCTCCTGCGCCAGTGCCATCGCGTCCGCCTCCGAGAGCCCGCGCGGGTCGTTCAGCCGGTGGTTGATCTCGACCAGCCGGTCCATCCGCGCCAGGTTCTCCGGCGAGCTGATCGTCGCCAGCACATACGGGTTGCCAAGGGTCGTGGTGCCACGTTCCTCATACTCGATCCGACCGGATCGCTCGGCGAGCAGCTGCAGATACTCGAGAATCTTCGGGTAGCGCGCCATCTCGCCGTCGGTCCCGATCTCGAAGCCGAAGAAATCGGTGGGATGGGGGATCTCCTGCGCGACGGCGGCGGGCGCGAGCCCGAGCCAAAGGACAAGGACCGACGTGCCGAGACGGGTAGAGTGCATGACTCGAACTCCTGGAGACCCAAACGGATCAAAGCTTGGAGAATATCATGCTGGCCTCGGCAGTCAGGGTGGCCTGCTATGCTTGGCACCAAACGGGGGGAGATCTCGATGGCTTCGATGGTGAGAACCGACACGCGCACCGGTCGGCAGAGCCGGCGGTATCTTGCGTGTGGGCTGGCGGTGCTGGTCTGGACGATGGGCGGCGTGCCGGCGAGGGCCGAGGCCCAGGCGCCGGAGCGTACCGAACGGCATCGTGTACCGGCCGACTTCATGAGCTACCAGGGCGCGCCATGGCTCGAACGCGACGAACGCGTCCAGGAAGAGCAACCCGGGGCGGTGCTCGATGCGATGGGGCTCGAGCCAGGCGACGTCGTCGCCGACATGGGCTGCGGCTCCGGCTACTACGCGCGCCGGATGGCCCGGCGTGTCGCGCCCGGGGGCCGTGTCTACTGCGTCGACATCCAGCCGGAGATGCTCGACATCATGCGGCGGCTCGCCGACGGCGAAGGGGTCACCGGCATCGTCCCGGTGCTCGGCGAGGTCGACGATCCGAAGCTGCCCGCCGGCGAGGTCGACTGGATCATCCTGGCCGACGTCTACCACGAGATGTCGGAGTACGAGGCGATGCTGGCCGGCATGCGGGCGTCGCTGGCACCCGGCGGGCGCGTGGCGCTGCTCGAGTATCGCATCGAGGACGGCACCGGCGACAACCTGAAGTCGGACCACGCGATGTCGGTGCGGCAGGTGCTGGCCGAGTGGCTCCCGGCGGGGTTCGCGCTGGCCGACCTGCACGAGTTCCTGCCTGGACAGCACCTGTTCATCATGAAGGTGGCCGGCGATACCGAGGTCCCAGGCGACCCGATCATCAACCTCGATCTGTTCGAGGCGGTCGAGCAGGGACTGGTCGAAGCGGAGGCGGTCGGTGCCGGCGACTCCAGTGTCACGGTGCGCATCCGGAACACCGGCGACCTCAAGCTGCTCGTGACGATGCCGGTCGGGGTTTCTTTCCAGTCTGCCGACGACGCGCGCGACATGGTGTCCCGCCGCGACGCGGCCATCCGGTTGTTCGACGGCGAGTGGCACGACTGGGTCGTGCGCTCGGTGGGGCGGCAGCAGGGTCGGCCGGCAGCCGGGTCCGGCGACACGTTCACCATCGGGCGACCCGCGAGCCTGCCCACACTGGACGATCTGATGTACGTGATGCAGGTGGGCACCTACCGCGTGGCCGATTCGCCACTGCAGTACGTCCCACGCGCCCACGGCGTGGAGCAGGCGGCCGTCTGGATCCGGGAGGCGGACCCGAGCTACGATGACATCGCGTCGGCGGTCGCCGACCCGCGGATGCCGGCCGTATACGCCGTCGCGTTCGCTCTCGTGTATTGCGATCTTGCCGGCATCGACGTCACCGGGACCCGTATCTGGGAGGACCGGGAACAGGTCTTCGGCCGGCTCCGCGACCCCGGGTTGAACGCCTGGTACCAGCTCAAGACCGCGGGTCCTTAACATTCAACCCCAGAGTTCGCGTGTGTTGACGCCCGGTACCCACGCCAGCAAGGGCTGTTGAACACACCTAATTTCGACGACACGGATCAACTGGCGGACCAAGCCGCCCCGAAGCGCTTGGCTACGGTGTCGTGTCCAGCCCGACCGCCGTGCCGACGGCGCGGCGGTCCGCGGCGCCGATGAACCGGGTCGGGTGCCCGTCGGCGTTGTACTCGATCCGCAACGCATGCGCTAGCCCGATGCGGCGGGTCGAGCGCACGTTGTGGCCCAGCGCCTCGAGCTCGGCGCGCACCGATTCCGGCACGCGCTCCTCGACCAGCAGCACGTCCGGCTCGGCGAACGCGACACGCCCTGCGTCGACGGCGGTCTGCACGTCCATCTGGAAGTCGATCAGGTTGATGGCGAGCTGCGCGACCGTTTGCGGGATGGTGTGCCCGCCGGGCGACCCGATCGCGGCCCAGGGACGACCGTCCTTCATGATGATGGTCGGGCTCTTCGACGAGTGCTTGCGGTTGCCGGGGGTGGCGTCCATCGGGTTGCCCTTGGGCTCATAGGTGGAATAGGCCATCGAGTTGTTCAGCCAGATGCCGGCGTCCTCGACGAACACCGCGCTGCCAAAGCCGTGACCGAGCGTGACGGTTGCCGAGACGACGTTGCCCCAGCGGTCGGCGATGACGAAGTGCGTCGTGTCGGCCCCCTCGGTGGACGTCGGCCCCGGCGGCTCGAACCTGCCGGCGCGGGCGGCGTCCAGTGCGTCAGCCTGCTCCTGCCAGTGCGCCTCGGACAGCAGCATATCGAAGGGCGGCGGGTTCACCTCGGGGCCACCGGCATACTGCAACCGGGCCCAGAAGGCGTGCTTGGTGGCTTCGGCGAACCGATGCAGATACGCGGTCGTGTTCGACCCGAGCGCGGGGGTGTCGTACCGGGTCATTATTCCGGCGGCCACCAGCGCCGCGAACGAGTTCGACGGTGCGCCCGCCGTCACCACCTCGTAGCCGCGATAGTCGATCGAGATCGGCTCGAACCACTCCGCCTCGTGCTCGACGAGATCCTCCATCGCCAGGAACCCGTCCCGGCGCTCGATCTCGGCGATGATCGCCTCGCCAAGGGAGCCGCCATAGAGCGACGCGGCGCCCTCGGCCGCGACCGTCCGCATCGACGCGGCCAGCTCGTGCTGCCCCAGCCAGTCCCCCTCGCCGAGCGGCTCGCCGCCGGCCCCGTAGATCTCTTTCGCGCGATCCGAGAAGTGCTCCCAGGTGCCGGCGATCGCCCGGCCGAGTGGCGCGGTCACCCCAACACCTTCGTCGGCGTGAAAGATCGCGGCCTCCCAGAGATCGGCCCACGGCAAGCTGCCGTGCTCCTCCCACAACGCCTCGAACCCATGCAGGTTCCCTGGCGTCGAGACCGCCTTGGCGGTTCGCATCATGTCCTGGAGCCGCTCGGCCTCGCGAAACACATCGGAGTTGGTGGCCTTCGGGAATCGGCCGTTGTTGTCCAGATAGCGGATCTCGCCCCGCTCCGCGTCGTAGAGGATCACGGTGCCATAGCCGCCGAAGATGTTCGAGTTCATCGGCTCGACGACGGTCAGCGTCGCCGCGACCGCCACCGCGGCGTCGAAGGCGTTCCCGCCCAGTTCGAGAATCTCGACCCCGGCCTCGGTGGCTCGTCGATGTGCCGAGGCGACCATCCCGCCGGTGCCGGTCGGACCGTCCGTGCGCGCGACCGCGGTGTCGATCGCGTCGGCCGCGGCCGTTGTCGTCTCGACGACGTCCTGGGCGCAGCCGAGCACGCCGAGACCGGTGAACACGATCGCAACGAGCAGCACGAGCGTCTGTCGGGTCTTCATGGATGCCTCACTTCTACAAGCCTGTCCGGACGTCTGTTGCGCGAAAGCCATGCCGTCATCGCCCGCGTCACACGGGATCGGAACCCTTATACACGAATCCGAGACTAGTCTGCGGTGAGTGTCTCGGAACGCACCGTGAGGTTCTCCACCCGATCCCGATCGACCGTCACGCCCAGTCCCGGCCGGTCCCGTGGCACGGTGACCATCCCGGCGGTGTCCATGGTCCATGCCGGTATGACGATATCCTGCTGCCAGTACCGCGCGCTGGGGCTGATGTCCCCAGGCAGCACGAAGTTCGGCATCGACGCGAGGGCGACGTTGTACGCGCGGCCGATGCCGCTCTCGAGCATACCGCCACACCAGACCGGCACGCCTGCGGCGGCGCACCGGTCGTGGATGGCCCGGGCGGCGGCGAGCCCACCGACCCGGCCCGGCTTGATGTTGACGATCCGCCCGCTGTCGAGCGTCAACATGTCCTCGACCCGGTCGACGCTCGTGATCGACTCGTCGAGACAGAGCGGGGTGGTCAGCCGCCGCTGCAAAGCGGCATGCCGCACCAGGTCGTCCGACGCCAGCGGCTGCTCGATCATCATCAGGTTGAAGCGGTCGAACGTGGCCAGATGGTCGAAATCGGCGGTCGTGTAGGCGCTATTGGCATCGGCCATCAGCGGCGCGCCGGCGCCCAGTTCCTCGCGAACCGCTGCCAGATACGTCAGGTCGGCGCCCGGCTTCACCTTGATCTTCGCCTTCTGGTAGCCCTCCTCGAGCGCCCGGCGCACCTTCTCGACCAGTCGCGCCGGGTTCTCCTGGATACCGATCGAGATCCCGGTCGCGATCTGTGTCCGCGTGCCGCCGATCAGCGACGCGAGACTGGTGCCCTGACGTTCGGCCGCCAGTCCCCAGACCCCCATCTCGACCGCGGCTTTCGCCATCAGGTGGCCCCGCAGGTCGGCGTCCAGCCGGGGCAGGACCGCGTCGGGTCCGGCGAGCGGCACACCGAGCACCCGCGGGCCGATCCATTCGCGAATGGCGAGCCACGCGGTGTCGACCGTCTCCGGGGAGTAGTAGGGCTGCTCGCCGGCAACGCATTCAGACCACGCCGTGACGCCGTCGGCATCATGCGTCTCGAGCAGCAGGATCCGCCGCAGACTGGCGGTGCCGGACGAGATCTGGAACGGCTCAACCAGCGGCATTTGGATCTCTCGCAACGTGATCGATCGGAGGTGGAGGCTCACGAGTCACCCCCCGTCGTGTCCACGGTGTAGAACCAGCGCCCCGTGTCGGGGTCCGCATGGACCCCGGCCACGCGGGCGTGACGCGCGTTGAGGTAGGTCGTGAACGCTCGGCGCAGACTCTGCTGCCAGCGTCTGGCCAGGTCGGGTGCGTCCGCCTTGAGCCGGGCGACGTCGGCCGGAAGCTCCACGCGCACCCACGGCGCGTCCGGTAGCGGCGCGGCATTGTCGAGTGGGGCTCCCGCGGCAGGGCCGGCCAGCGCGAGGGTGACAATCGGACCCTCCTGTGCAGCCGCCGGGAGGCGCGCCGGCGTGCCGGCGAGGCGCCGCTCGACCGCCGGGTCCCGCAACCGCCACTCGACGATGAAGCGGTCGGTGTCGAGGCCGCGGTGCAGCCGGCTGCCGGTGTCGCCGTACATGTTGGACACGTACTCGACCGGAGACGCCCCCAACGTCGTCAGGTTGAGCCGCGCGTTGCGCGCGACCAACGGGTCGAAGGTCCAGTAGACCCGCTCGATCCCCACGGCCAGGAGCCGCTCGCGCTGGTGCAGCTTGAGCCGCCGTCCCAGCCCGTGTCCACGCGCCTCGGGCCGGACGGCGAGCATGTCGGACCAGTGCGCCGTGACGCGGTCGCGTACGCCGCTGATGCCGAAGACGAACCCGACGAGACGCCCGGCGTCGAACGCGCCGGAGGCCACGCCGCCGACCTGCTGCGAGACCATCAGGATCGTGGCCGGCACCACATCCATAAAGTCCCGGCCCCAGATGTCCCGCTGCAGGGCAACACACGCCTCGTACTCCGCACGCGTCTCGAGCGGTCGAATGGTGACCTGATCGTCGGACACGATGGTAAGAATACCTTGGAGGCCGAAGCCCGAAGCCAACGACCCGGATGGATTGGGGTCCCGCGTTACCGCGTGTCCGCGAGCGAGACAGGCCCGGTCAGGTAGTCGATGAGCTCGCGATGCCACCAGGCGCCGGTTTCCGCGCGTTCGGCCGACGTGGTGAATCGGTAGTCGTAGTACGCCAGCCGGAGATACCGGGGCGGCGCATCGGCGAACGCCGCGTCGCCAACCAGCGCGGTCACCGCCGGGGCCCCTTCGAGCAGGCGCGTCATCAGCGGCGAGAGCCAGTAGCGTGCGCCCCGGGGGTCGAGCGCGGCGAACCAGAGCTGCCAGTCGAGGCGCGGCTGATGCGGCGCCACCAGCCCGGGTCGGCGGTCCGGGTCACCCGGTTTCCAGCGCAGATCCCACGCGGTCCACTCGAGCCCGTCCGGGCTTCCCTGGATCACGATCTCCGGACGCTCGACCGTCATCACCCGGAACAGCCCGTAGCCGTTGACCGACCGGAACGGTTGCACCCAGCCGACGACCGGGTCCGACCAGGACAGATCGAGACTGGAACGTCCGCTCCCCTCGACGGTGCGCGCGATCTCCCGAGCGAAGGTAAGGCCGCCGAGCGCGAACAGCGCCATCGCGCCGACAGCCCCCAGCCGCCGGCGCCACCCGTCCAGCCAAGGTCGGTTCGGCTCCCCGCCGCCGACGATGCGCGCGTGCCCGATGGGCTGAAACGGTAGCACCCGAGACCACGCACGATCGTCGACCAGGGTCAGACAGAGCACAACCGCGAGGATCGAGAAGAAGCCGTAGTTGCCGGTGACGCCGATCACGACCTGCAGGAGGACCAGCCCGGTACAGGCCCCCAACCGGATGCGGCGAAAGCGCGCCGGCGCGAAGATCGCCCAGGGCAGCAGCAGCTCCACCACGAACATGCCACCGACCGACAGACGCTGTATCCAGCTTGGCAGCTGATGCGCATACCAGCCGGTCCACAGCGGCAGTGGTTGTGTCTCATAATGGTAGGTCAGGGCCGTCCAGTCGGCCCAGGTCGGGTCCCCGCTCGCGACCTTGGTGATGCCCGAGAGAATCACCAGTCGGAAGAGCAGCCACCAGAGCAGCCACCGGGCCACCGGCGAGGGTGGTCTCTCGGTGGTCAAGGTGGGCCGCAGTCCACGGGGTGCGTAGAAGCAGGCGAGCAGACCGGTCTCGAGCAGGAGGGTGTCCCATTGAAACGCCAGGAACGTCTGACCGGCGACCGTCAGTGACAGATAGCTGACCCAGAGCAGCGGCAGCACACAGACCGGTGCGATGCCGGCGATGAGCAGCGTCGCGAGCGCCGCCCCGAGCCAGCAGAGCCCCTGCAGCGCCAGGTCGCTCGACGACAGCCACAGCAGCGTTGGAAAGAGCCGGTAGGCCTGGCCACCGTAGCTGTCCCGCAGCCGGTCCAGATAGACGCCGGCCGGCAGGATGCCGTCGGCGCCGACCAGACCGGTCACCTGGACCGCGAGTGACACGAAGGCGATGAGATAGGTCAGCCCGAGCAGCCGCAGAAACACCCAGCGTGAGAGAAGATACGAGGGTGGCCTCACGCACAGCACATTAGCACTGGGTTGCGGAAAAAAGCGCTCCGGTTTCCGAGGGCCGGGGTGAGGGCCAGGGGGACTCTCCAAGGAAGCACATGAGACAAGTCAATCGCGACGGTCGTGACCCAGGCGTCTCGGCCCATGGCCGCGTGCTCGGGTGGCTCATCGTGCTGCTGGTTGGCGTGGTGGCGGTGGCCCGCACGCAGGAGCCGGAGCCGCCGGTCATTCCCTGGTTCGAAACGCGGGCGCCCGGTGCGTTCGGCGACTCGCGTGTGGCGGCGTCAGAGGAGTGGGCGATCGCCTTCCGTGTCGATGCGACCATTCGGTTGCCGCTGCTGATCGCCAAGATCCCGATCGCGTCGCGCGAGAACGTCGGCGTGACGACCTTCTCGGCGCGCCACTTCACCACGGACCGCCGGACCGGCGTGCGCGCCTACGAGTTCTACGCGGCGTCGTTCCCGGACCGGGCGCGCGGGTTGAACCGGCTCGGGTTCCTGCGCGAAGCGGTGGTCGTCGCCCGCACCGGGATCATCGAGACGGCCCAGTTCGGGGTCATCTCCTCGGAGCGCGAGGACTCGATGGCGAAGGTAGAAGAGGTGCTCGACAACGACGCGGAGCTGCTGCCCTACTCTGTCATCGACACCCTGATCACGGCCGACGCCGCAGACAGCCGTGTGCTGCAGCTCCTCATGTCGGGTCAATGGGACACCGCCGCCGGGCTGTATGACGAGGTGCGTCCGCAATGGGACGGCGAAGACCAGACCTACACCCGGCATCTCTCGAATGACGACCCGTCGTTCGGCTACCAGACGCCGCTTGCTTTCTTCAGCGGGCTCCAGGTCAGCATGCAGGCGGTCGCCAACGCCGTGGCGGCCGGAGAGGACCCCCGAGACACTCAGCGCTATCAGCCCTACGTCCACAACGGCCGGCTGTTGCGGTTCGAGCTGCGTAAGATCGCCCGCGACGAGAAACGCGCCGCCGAGTATGCGCGTGACGGGTGGCTCGACAACTCGGAGGCGCTGCGCCGGCTCGAGTACCGGTTGCGCGACGCGCGCGGGAAAGAGGTGGACCGGTTCAAGCTGTGGGTGGAGCTGCGAGCGTCGAGCCCGGACGAACCGTTCCCGCTACCGCACCTGCCGGTAGCCTACGAGTACGAACCGGCGGGGTATCTGCGGTTGCGGGCGGTGCGCGTGCCGGTGCCCGCCCCAGGTCTGCCCTGAGCGGAGCTCGCCGTGACGTTGCCGAATGAGGTGAGGGGCCCGAGCACTCCTCGGTGGGTCGGGGCGATCCTGCGCTACATCAAGGTGACGACCGCGTCCTGGGTCTCGCCGTCGCGGATGATCGTCACCTCAACTTCGTCGCCGGGCTTGTAGCGGTCCAGCACCGCCCGGAGATCCCGCAAGGACAGCACGCTCTCACCGTCGATTCGCAGGATGATGTCCCCGAGCTGGTCGTCGGTGCCGCGCAGGCCGGCACGAGCGGCGGCGGAGCGAGGGGTGACCTGAACGATGAGGACACCTCCGGCTACACCGAGCCGTTGCGCGACGATCTGGTTGGTCCGCTGGTTCGCGGGCAAAATGCCAAGCTGCGCTGGCGTGTACTCGCCGTGCGCGATCAGTTGTGGCACCACCCGCTGCACGGTGTTGACCGGCACGGCGAACCCGAGGCCGACCGATGCCCCGGACGGGCTTTGGATCTGGCTGTTGATGCCGATGAGTCGCCCCCTGCTGTCGAGCAGCGGTCCGCCCGAGTTGCCCGGGTTGATCGCGGCGTCGAGCTGGATGACGTCCTCGATGATATCGCCGGTCAACCCCTCGATCTGCCGGTTGAGCGCCGACACGATGCCGCTCGTCAGCGTGGCGCTCAGGCCCCAGGGGTTGCCGATGGCATACACGCTTTGACCCACTCGCAGCAGGTCGCTGTCGCCGAGCTGGACCTGCCGGAGCACATCGGGCGGTGCATCGATCCGGAGCACCGCCAGGTCGTGCCGGGCCGAGCCACCGACATACTCGGCGATGTAGGCAGTTTGGTCCTGCATGACGACACGGATCGCCACTGCCCCCTGTACGACGTGGAAGTTGGTGACGATGTGCCCCTGGTCGTCCCAGAGGAACCCGGTGCCGGTGCCCTGGGGTACGTTCACACCGCGGCCGAAGATGTCCTGGCGACGGGTCACGGTGGTGATGTAGACGACCGACGGACTGGTGTTCTCGAACAGGTCCACGATCGCCTGTTCGTCCGGCCGCAGGTCGGTGTACGGCTGCGATACCGGCGACGGCAGGAGGGCAGCGATCTGGTGCGTCAAGTCGCTCGGGCTCCGTGCGTCAACCTGGCGTGTCGGCTCGGGCTCGTCGGCGATCGCGGCGGTCGACGGGACCAGCTCCATCGTGCAGGCCGTCGCGCCCACGGCGAGCGCCAGCAGTCCGAGGACCACCGCGTATCGTCGTCGAGAGACGGGAGTGGATGGGCTCCGAGCGGATGCGTTGATCATGCAGGTCGTCCTGCCAGGTGAACCGGGCCAGCATCTGCCAGCATACCACCGCAAGTGCGGACCAGACACCCTCGTGAGGTGATACGTAGCATCGTCGAAGCGCGTTCTTTGGGGGGCCGGGGATATAATCCGAACCGGTCATGCGGCCCCCGACGTGCACCCTCGGACTCGTCTTGTTCTCTAGCGTCCTCGCGGGATGTGCAGGGAGTCCCGCAGGTAACTCGTCGGTGTCGCTGGACCAGACGGTCGAGGCGGCCGAGGCCCTCCCCCCGCGCGAAGCAACGCAGACAGCGCCTCGCGATCCGTCGCGCACGTGGGTCGTGCTCCTTGGGACCGGCACGCCCGGCGCCGAGCCGGATCGGTTCGGGCCGGCGACGGCGGTGGTCGCGGGCAGCAACGCCTACCTGATTGATGCCGGTCCCGGTGTGGTGCGCCGTGCCATGGCGGGCGCGCTCGTCAGCGGGCTGGCTGCGTTGCAGCCGCGGAACCTGCGCGTGGCGTTCTTCACGCACCTGCATTCGGACCACACCATCGGCTATCCGGATCTGATCCTCTCACCGTGGGTGCTCGGACGCCCGGTGCCGTTGCAGGCGTACGGTCCACCCGGTCTCGACGCGATGACCGCCGCGCTGCTCGAGGCCTATCGCGAGGACATCCGCGTCCGGGTCGAGGGCCCGGAGCGGCTGCGGCGGGACCTGCTGGCGGTTGAGACCCACGAGATCGAGCCCGGGCTCATCTACGAAGACGACGTGATGAAGGTCGAGGCGTTCGCCGTGCCGCATGGTACGTGGGACCACGCCTTCGGCTTCAAGCTGACCACGGCCGACCGCACCATCGTCATCTCTGGCGACACCGGCCCGTTCGACGGGCTGGCCGAGATCGCCGCCGGCGCCGACGTGCTGATCCATGAGGCCTACGGCGCCGATGCGTTCCGGCGGCGCGAGCCGGGAATGCAGCTTTACCACGGCACGTTCCACACGTCGGCGGTCAAGGTGGGGGAGATCGCCGCCCGGGCGGGGGTCGGCATGGTCATCCTGCATCACCAACTCCATCTCGCCGGGGACACCCCTGAGGAGATGGTCGAGGAGGTTCGCCTCAGCTTCGACGGCGAGGTGGTGTACGGGCGCGATCTCGACGTCTTCTGAACACGCTCGGCGCCGAGGTGTACGCACCAAAGGCCCGCTCCGGCTGGAGAGCGGGCCCTGGATTCTCAAACGGACGTAGCGGCGTCACGCAATCTTTTGCGCGACGTGCTTGTCGAGCAGCGCCGCGAGCTGTTCCTTGCCGGCGACGCCGACCGTAGATTCCACCACCTTGCCGTCCTTGAACAGCAGCAGCGTCGGGATCGACCGGACCCCGTACTTCTGCGGCGTGTCGGGGTTCTCGTCGATGTTCAGCTTGCCGACGGCGACCCGGCCGTTGTACTCCTCGGCCAGCTCCCCGACGGCCGGCGCGATCATCCTGCACGGGCCGCACCACTGTGCCCAGAAGTCCACCAGGACCGGTTTGTCCGACTGCAGCACCGTCTGCTCGAAGTCTCCGTCGGTGAGTGTCAACGTGTGTTCCGAGGCCATCGTCGGTTTTCCTCCCCCTGCCCTGTCAGTCTCTGTCTCTGCTATTTGAGACGCCCGGGCCGCCGTGACGGATCCCACGGCGACCCTTCAGTGTACCTTGCTTCGGCCTCTGATATCCTGATCCGGCGAAGCCGTGCGTGAGAATCCACAGGACGGGCATTCATTCGCCAACCCGGACGAGGTGGTCGTCCGGCACCTCGACCTCGACTGGGACGTGCGGTTCGACCGGCGCACCCTCGACGGTTCTGCCACGCTGCACGTGGAGCGGGTGGTCGAGGGGGCCGGCGCCGCCTTGCGGCTCGACACCCGCGAGCTGTCGATTATCGCCGTTGAGCTGTCGGATGACGGTGCCGACTGGACACAGACGCCGTTCACCCTCGGCGAAGCGGACCCGATCCTCGGCGCCCCGCTCGAGGTGACGCTGTCTGAGGCCGCCACGCAGGTGCGCATCGCCTACACGACGAGTCCGGGCGCCTCCGGGGTCCAGTGGCTCGAGCCGGTGCAGACCGCCGGCAAGATGCACCCGTTCATGTTCACCCAGTCACAGGCGATCCACGCGCGCAGCTGGATTCCGCTGCAGGACACACCCGGTGTGCGGGTCACCTACCGCGCAACCGTGCGCACGCCGCCCGCACTACGGGCGGTGATGAGCGCCGCCAACGACGCCGAGATGCCGCTCGACGGCGAGTTCCGGTTCGAGATGCGCCAGCCGATTCCGTCATATCTGATTGCGCTCGCCGTCGGCGATCTCGCGTTTCGGTCGATGGGGGCGCGCACGGGGGTGTATGCCGAGCCGTCGGTGGTCGAGTCGGCCGCCGCCGAGTTCAACGACACCGAGGCGATGATGGCGGCCACCGAACGGCTGTACGGACCGTATCGCTGGGAGCGCTACGACCTGCTGGTGCTGCCGCCCAGCTTTCCGTTCGGTGGCATGGAGAACCCGCGGCTGACGTTCGCCACGCCGACCGTCATCGCCGGGGACAAGAGCCTGGTCGCGCTCGTGGCACACGAGCTCGCGCACTCGTGGTCGGGCAATCTCGTGACCAACGCCACCTGGCGCGACTTCTGGCTGAACGAAGGCGTCACGGTCTATCTCGAGCGCCGCATCCTGGAGGAGGTCTTCGGCCGCACGCGCGTGGACATGGAGGCCACCCTCGACCGCCAGGCGCTGGACGAGGAACTGGCGCGGCTGGAGCCGCCCGACCAGATCCTGCACATCGATCTGAAGGGGCGCGACCCGGACGACGGTATGAACCAGGTGCCCTATCTCAAGGGCGAGCTGTTCCTGCGTCTGCTCGAGGAGACTGTCGGTCGCACGCGCTTCGACACGTTCCTGCGTGGCTACTTCGACCATTTCGCGTTCCGCAGTATCACCACCGGCGACTTCGTCGCCTATTTGAACGCGCATCTGTTGGCTGACGACGCCGACGCCGATCTGGCCGAGACGCTGCAGATCGACGCCTGGCTCGAGCAGCCCGGGCTGCCGGCCAACGCCCCCCGTTCGGTGTCGGATGCGTTGACCCGGGTCGAGCAGCAGGCTGCGCGCTGGGCGAGCGGCGAGACGGCGGCCACGGTGCTGGAGACCAGCGACTGGACGACCCAGGAGTGGCTGCACTTCCTGAAGTCGGTGCCCGAGACGCTGACCGCCGGCCAGATGGCGGAGTTCGATGAGGCGTTCGGGTTCACCGAGGCGGGGAACTCGGAGGTGGCCCACCAGTGGCTCCTGACTGCCATCCGCAACCACTACGAGCCCGCCTACCTCCGGCTCGAGACGTATCTGGTTGGGATCGGCCGGCGCAAGCTGATCAAGCCGCTGTACGACGAACTGGTCAAGACGCCGGACGGCCGGGCTCGTGCCGAGGCGATCTACGAGCGTGCCCGGCCCGGCTATCACCCGATCGCCGTCTCGTCGATCGACGAAGTGGTCAGACCGTAGGCCCGCAGAAGTCAGAGGGCAGAAGTCGGGAGAAGCCGGAAGGCTTCGCCATCTTTTTGCTTCCGTCGTCCGGAACATTGGCGGTGTTCGGTGTCGGCATCGACTGGCGGGTGGTGACCGGCACGCTCGGGTGCTGTCTGCTGGGTACCGTTGTCTTTCCGGGTGGTGCCGATGCTGGCCCTCCACCACGAGTAACCTCCCGTTCGCGCGCCGGCTCGTGGGTTCGTGGGGTGGCGCCCCGGGGCTATAATCGGCTCCGAGCTACCGCATGAGTACCCGAGGGGGAACGCGCACTGCCGCCCTGGTCGTCGGCATGGCCGGCGTGCTGGCGCTGGCTGTCGTCTGGGCGCAGGACCCCGGCGTCGAGGCCCGGGTGGACCAGGTCTTCGAGCGATGGGACCGCCCCGATACGCCTGGCTGCGCCGTGTCGGTCATGCGGGACGGCCGCCTCGTTTACGCCCACGGATACGGCAGCGCCAACCTCGAGTACGACATCCCGATCACGCCGTCGTCGGTTTTTCACGTCGCCTCGATCTCGAAGCAGTTCACCGCCATGGCGGTCGCGCTGCTCGTGTCCGAGGGCCGCGTGTCGTGGGACGACGACATCCGGCGCTACGTCCCCGAGGTCCCGGACTTCGGCCCCCGCATCACCCTGGGTCATCTGGCGCATCACACCAGCGGGTTGCGCGACCAGTGGAGCCTGCTGCGAATGGCGGGGTGGCGGTGGGAGGAGGACGTCGTCAGGCAAGTGGACGTGCTGGACCTGACGTCGCGTCAGCGGGCGCTCAACTTCGAGCCCGGCTCCGAGTTCCTGTACAGCAACACCGGATACACCCTGCTCGCCGTGGTGGTGCAGCGGGTGAGTGGTCAGTCGTTTCGGCAGTTCACCGAGGCACGTATCTTCGGGCCGCTCGGCATGAGGGAGACCGGTTTCGAGGACGACCATACCGCCATCGTGCGTCGCCGCGCCTACGCCTACGCGCCGGGTGACGATGGCGGGTACCGGGTCAGCATCCCGGATTTCGACACCGTGGGCGCCACCGGTCTGCTGACGACCGTCGAGGATCTCGCGCGGTGGGACCGCAACTTCTACACCGCCGAGGTGGGAGGGCGCGAGGTGCTCGCCGATCTGCACCGGCGCGGCACGCTGCGTGACGACCGGGTGATCTCCTACGCTGCAGGTCTGGTGCACGGCGTCTACCGGGGGCACGCGACCGTCGGGCATGGCGGGGCTGACGCCGGCTATCGCGCCGAGTTCCTCCGGTTTCCCGACCGCCGGCTGTCGGTTGCGGTGTTCTGCAACTTCCCATCCTCCGACCCCGATCGGCTGGTGCGCGCGGTTGCCGACGTCTATCTCGAGCCCGCAGACTCCGACGAGGGTGAGTCGACACCTGGGTCCGTATTACCGTCAGCGGCGTCGGACGGTCCGGGTACCGCGTCCCGCGCTCCTGTCTCGCGTCCGGCGACGGCTGTCGAGGCGGACGACCCACTGGGGGAGCTCATCGGGTTCTACCGCCGCGAGGAGAGCGATACCCCGCTGCACCTGATCGTGCGGGAGGGTGCGCTGACGATCCTCAGCGGCGGGTCGTCCGGCACACTCGTGCCGATCGGACTGGACCGGTTCCGTCTGGATGAGTCGTCAACGGTCGCCACGTTCGACCGATCTACGGGCGTAGCGACGTTGCTTCTGAGTGGACCGGGTGAGGGGACCTTCACGCAGCAGCCGCGGTGGCGGCCGTCGGCCGTGGAGCTGGCGCCGTTCGCGGGCAGCTACTACAGCGCCGAGCTGGCGGTGCAGTACGCGCTGTCAGTGGACCGGGGGCGGCTGGTCCTCCGGCATCGCAAGCTGGGCACGCTCCCGCTGACCCCGACCTATCCGGACGGGTTCTTCACGGCGGGGTTCTATCTGGCGTTTACCCAGGGCGTGGATGGCGCCGTCGATGGGTTCACGATGAGCACGGCACGAGCCTGGAAGATCCGCTTCGATCGCCAATAAGGGTCCGGTCAAGAGCAAGTTCGAGGTCAGCCGTTCTGGTCGGCCGCCTGTTTCTCCGTCTCTTCCTCCGCCTCTTCCTCGGCCGCTTCGAACGCGGCGAGCCCTTCCTGCTGCCACTCGGTCAGCGGCTGCGGCCCGGCGACGATCCCGTCGAGATCCCGGTCCACGCCGGCCGGCGGCGGGGGCGCCGCCGCTTTACGGTCCTTCGCCTCCTGACGCCGGGCATTCTTGATCTTGCGTTGCTCCTGCCGGGCGCGCTCTTTCTGTCGTTTCTGCTGAGTTGGTCGTCCGCGTGTTGCCAAAGCGTCACCTCCCTGGAGCGGGATGGGGGTCCGGCCTGAGCAGAGGAGCGGGTCTGTCGAAGCGACGCGCTGTGGGGAAAGCGGTTGGAAGACCCGTCGGCTCGCGGTGGGTCCGTCCACCAATGGCCACGTTGATGTCCACTATCTAGAATACCAGCGCGCCCCGCGAAAGGCAAAGCGTGGTGCTTAGCGGGGAAGCGGTGTCGACTCGATCCGATCTGGTGGCGCGGGCACCGCGGGGCCCGTCACGTCGCTCGACACCGGCCCGGCCGGCGCTCACCCGGACCAGATCGCCATCGCCGTCACGAACACCGCCCCTGCGACGATGGCAGCGACCGCCAGCGCCAGCACGCGACTGATCAGCTTCGGCATGGCGTGGAACCGGACTCCGGCGGGCAGGATAACATGGTAGCTTGCGACGCTCTGATCAGGCGGTCGGCTCGGCTGACCCCCTGTTCCTCCATCATGCGGATCGGCCTGCGCCTGTCGTGCACCCTGCTGCTCGCGGTGGCGGCACCGGCACCGCTGGCCCAGGAGGCCTACGACCTCGTCATCGCCGGCGGGTTCGTCGTCGACGGCACCGGCACCCCGGGGTATCGCGCCGACGTTGCTGTTGCCGGTGAGCGGATCGTGGCCGTCGGGCTGGTCGACCCCTCACGGGCGCGCCGGGTCATCGACGCCGGCGGGCTCTGGGTCACCCCCGGCTTCATCGACCCGCACTCGCACGCTGCCGGCGGCCTCGCCTCGGCCGAGCTCAGCCATGCGCGGCCGCTGCTTGCGCAGGGGATCACGACGGTCTTCGTCAACCCGGACGGTGGCGGTCCCGTCGATCTGGTCGCCCAGCGTGGACAGCTGCTCGAGCACGGTCTCGGCGTCAACGTTGCGCAGTTGGTCGGCCACGGCTCGATCCGCAGCACGGTCATCGGCCGGGATGACCGCGCGCCGACCGCCGACGAGCTGGATCGGATGCGGGCGCTGGCGCGCGAGGCGATGGAGCAGGGGGCGTTCGGGCTCTCCTCGGGGCTCTTCTACGCGCCCGGCAGCTATGCCGAGATCGGCGAGGTGGTCGAGCTGGGGAAGGTCGTGGCCCGTTACGGCGGCGTCTACACAAGCCACATTCGCGACGAGTCCGACTACACGATCGGACTCCCGGCGGCGATCGACGAGGTGATCCGGGTCGCCCGCGAGGCCGGCATGCGCGGCAGTGTCACCCATATCAAGGCGCTCGGGCCCCGGGTGTGGGGCACCGCCGCCAACGTCATCGCGCAGATCGAGCAGGCACGGGCCGCCGGTGTCGAGGTGTTCGCCTGTCAGTACCCGTACACGGCGTCGGCGACCGGGCTGAGCGCCGCGCTGCTCGACCGCTGGATTCAGGAAGGGGACCGCGAGCAGATGTTTGCCCGGCTGCGCGACCCCGAAGTACGCCGTCGGGTGCGGCGCGAGATGGTCGAGAACCTGGACCGACGCGGGGGCGCCGAGCGCATCCAGTTCCGGCGGCACCAGGCGGACCCGTCTATCGAGGGACGCACGCTCGCCGCGGTGGCGGCCGAGCGGGGGCAGAACCCGGTCGAGACCGCGCTGGCATTGATCGAGGAGGGCGGTCCGGGCATCGTTTCCTTCAATATGACGGACGCCGACGTCGAGCTGTTCATGCGCCAACCGTGGGTGATGACCTGCACCGACGGCGGCCTGGTGCAGATGGGCAGCGGTGTGCCGCACCCCCGCAACTACGGCACCTATCCGCGCAAGCTCCGAAAGTATGTGATCGACGATGACGTGGTCGGGTTGTCGGACGCGGTGCGGAGCATGACCTACACCCCGGCCACCCTGTATCGCGTCGCCGACCGCGGCATCATCCGCGTGGGGGCGATCGCCGACCTCGCGGTCATCGATCCGGCCACGGTCCGTGACACGGCGACCTTCACCGACCCGCACCAGCTGTCAGAGGGCATGGTCCACGTGCTGGTGAACGGCCAGCTGGTCATCGACGGCGCGCGGTTCACCGGCGCCCTCCCGGGGCAGGTGCTCTCACAGCGCTAGGTCCTTATTCTCCACTCTTCCGACGATCCTCATGGATGCATTCCGCGACGGCCTGCTGGCACTCGGTGTGCCCGGTCTGTTCATCATCGCGCTGCTCGATTCCGCCGGCGTGCCGCTTCCCGGTGGCGTCGACATCGTCCTCATGCTGCTGTCCTGGCAGCAGCCGTCACTGTTCGTCCTGTTCGTGCTGACGGCCGCCGTCGCCTCGACCCTCGGCTGCCTCGTCCTCTACCGCGTGGGACGCACCGGTGGCGAGATGGCGGTGCGTCGACTCGACCCGGAGAAGCGCCGGTGGGTGACCGAGAAGGTCCTCGAGAACGACATCCTGGCGATGATGGTGGCGGTCCTGGCCCCGCCCCCCCTGCCGACCAAGGTCTTCATGCTGGTCGCGGGGTTCGTCGGGATGCCCTGGCAACGCTTCGTCTCGGCGGTGTTCGCGGGACGGATGATCCGCTTCGGTGGCGAGGCGTATCTGGCGGTCCGTCTCGGCGACCAGGCGCTCGAGACCCTGCAGCAAAACTATCCGCTCATCGGGGCGGTGCTGGCGGGTGCTGTGGTGGTCTATCTCGTCGTGAAGTGGTGGCGAAAACGGCGAGAGGCCCCTGTCTGACGTCACCACACCGGAACACAGTGTGTAGACATCAGTGGGCAAGGCTTGAGCCTTGCCCACGCAGGCCTGAAGGCCTGCGCCACATGGAAGACCCAGGTGCGCTTCGGGTTTAGTGCGTCTTCGCGACGATGTTGAAGAAATCGAACAGCGTGCCAACCACCTCTTTGCTCTGGGAGATGAAGAGCGAGTGATCGCCACCGGCGATCTCGACGTAGAGGTGCTCCATCCCTAGTTCCTTCATCCGCGCCACCGACGCGCGGGACCGCTCGACCGGGACCGTCCCGTCCTCCGAGCCGTGCAGCACCAGGAACGGAATGTGCCGGATGGCGTCCTGGTCCACGTAGTCGGCGCTCATGCCGCCACCGGCCGCGGCGGCGAGCCCGGCCCAGATGTCCGGGTACCGGCTCGCGATGTAGTAGGTGCCGGCGCCGCCCATCGAGTGACCCCAGAGATAGATGCGGTTCTCGTCGATGTTGAACTCGTCTCGGACCATCCCGATAACCGTCATCACGTCCTTCTCGGCCAACTGGTCCGGTCGGTTGTTGCCGCGATAGCCATACCCGCCGCGTCGTGTGTAGCCCAGCGGGGTCACGACGATGTAGCCGTCACGTTCGGCGCGGTCGAGGAATCCGGCATACCCCATCAACCAGTCGTATTGCCGCCCGGCGCCGTGTAGCGACACCATCAGCCGATATGGGTCGCTGCCGTCATAGGAGGTCGGCACAAAGAGCGCGTACGGCAGCGTTTCGCCTGTTTCCGTCATCGTGTACGTGCGGTGCTGCACACGCGGGTCGGTGATGGCGCTCTCATCGTCGCGCGCTTCTCGTTGCGCTACGGCCGCGTGTGCCGCGCCGAGCAACAAGGCGAGGGAGAATGTGCCGATCCGTCGTCTGGTCGTCATGGTCATCTCTCGGTGTCCGTTCAGTGTCACAGACTCGCTGCCCGGGACACTAGTGTCCTGTCCGAAGCCTGTCAAGAAGGGGATGGGAGACCCCAAGACATCTATACTGAAGGCGTATGCCGCACCTCATCATCGTCGGCGCCGGCCCCGCGGGTGCTGCGCTTGCCTATCTGCTGGCGCGCCGCGACATCGAGGTCACGCTGCTTGAACGCCAGACCGACTTCGCGCGGGAGTTTCGCGGGGAGGGGCTCCAGCCCAGCGGCATCGATGCGTTCGGGCACAGCCGACGCCCGGCGCGATCGACAGGGCAGCGGTCGCGCTTGCGCGGGAGCGGCTCCCCGAGATCGTCCGGATCCAGCGGGTGCAGCAGCTTCCGCCCAGGCTGGTCTTCGCCGGCGGCTGGCGTGCCAGCCTGACCCTGGGCATGGCACGCCTGCTCATCCGCAGCGGTCTGGCCCCGCTCGTCTTCGCCCCGGTCGCGCGTCAACTGGGCGGCGGCGTCACCTTCGTGCGACTGGAAGTCTAGTCAGGCTACGGGCTACCCTCGGAAGCTCTTGCACAAACCGGCGCACAGGCTTATGGTGTGAATCAGTGGAGATGTGCGCAGACACCAGGAGGGTCAGATGAGCGATCGATGCGTCGCGGCGGTGGTGGCGGTGGCGGCGATCGTGTTGATGGCGCCGGTGGCGGCGGCCGGCCAGAGCTCGGCTCCCGCCGCAGATGGCTGGACGGCGCCGCGCACCGCGGACGGCCAGCCGGACCTGCAGGGCATCTGGGCGAGCGATTCGGCCACCCCGCTCGAGCGGCCGGAGGAACTGGCCGACAAGGCGACCTTGACCGAGGAAGAGGTGGCGACGCTGCAGGCGCGCGCGGCCGAGCTCTTCAACGGCGAGACCGACGCCGCGTTCGGTGACAGCATCTTCCGGGCGGTGCTGGCCGACCGCGACGACTTCAAATCCCGGGACGGCGTCACGGAAAAGACCCCGGAGGGTACCGGCAATTACAACCAGTTCTGGCTGATCGACCGCTGGTTCGACAACCGCACGTCGCTGATCGTGGATCCGCCGGACGGAAGACTCCCTGCACGGACGCCCGAGGCGGAGCAGCGCGCGGAGGCTCGCAGGGCGGTCGAGCGCCCACCGTTCCCCCGGGGGCCGGAGGACCTGGGTGGCGGACTCCGCTGCGGCGGCGGACGGGTGCCGATGACCGGGCGGGGCTACAACAGCAACTACCAGATCGTGCAGTCCGCCGGGCACGTCGCGATTCTGATGGAGATGATGCACGACATCCGGATCATCCCGCTCGACGACCGGCCGCATCTCACGTCCGCCATTCGCACCGCCCTGGGCGATGCACGCGGCCACTGGGAGGGGGACACGCTGGTTGTCGAGACCACCAATCTGAAGCGCGGGTCGGGTGGCGCCACGCGCGAGTTGCGTCTGGTCGAGCGGTTCACGCGGGTGGCCCAGGACACGCTCCAGTACGAGTACACGATGCACGACCCGACGACCTGGACACAGCCGTGGACCGCCCGCATCTTCATGCGGCCCGCGCCGGGCACCGGGGTGATCTACGAGTTCGCCTGTCACGAGGGGAACTACGCGCTCGAGCACACGCTGCGCGGCGCCCGGCTCCAGGAAGGCCGCTGAGTACGCGCCGCGCCGACCGGTGGTCGCCGTCGGCCCGTCAGGCGCTCTAGCAGGTTGCTGACGACCGCGCTCCGGCTTCTCCCTCTCCTGCCCTGAGCGGAGCGGGTCGTGACGTTGTCGAAGGGGGAGAGGGCCGGGGTGAGCGTCAAGGGCACTCTTTGGCTAGAACCGGTAGCTGATCCGTGAGGTGACGAACGCGAAGTCGAACCCTTCGGTGTCATCGAACAGCCGCAGGTAGCGGACATCTCCACCCACGGCGAACCCCTTCCACAACCGCACATCGACCCCGCCGCCGATCGTCAGCGCCAGGTCGGTTGCGGTCATGTCGAGCTCCGGGGGCGGGAAGATCTGCACGCCCAGCGCCTCGGCGAGCGGAAGCGGCAGATTACGGAAGGTGATCGTCTGCCGCAGGCTGCCGACCCCGCCGCCACCGGTCAGATAGGGCCAGACCCGGCCGTTCGCGACCGGGAACTCAACGGTCATCTTCGTCAGGAACGCGACCAGACGCGAACGCTCCTCGCGCTCGACCGGCGCGAACGCGGCGCCGAAGGTCTGGATGACGATCAGGTCGGTGGGTAGGCCGAGGTCCGGGACGTAGAGCACGTCGACATCCAGACCCAGGCGCGGCGCGATCCTGATCCCGGCCCCAACCGACGTCAGCACGGTCGTGTCGCCGTCACCGAATACGCCCCCCACCAGTCCGAAGACTCGCCCGCCGGTCTCCGGGACGTCCTGGGCGCGCGCCGGCCTGGCCGCCGCCGACAGCAGCGCGATCGCAACGACGAACGGGAGAAGAAGAGTGCGGATCGCCTGCATGGTCATGCTACGGGAAAAATTGAGAGGACCGGGAGAGGTCTACCGCAGAAATCGGAGCAGCGCCGCCATCGCGACCAGCTGACCCGTCCAGGTTTCCTCGCCGAGACGTTCCCGCAAAGCCGGCGGTACGAGGACAGGTTCCATCCACACCTCCGGAGCCTGTTCCTACCATGACCATGCTACCGCGGCACGCCCCTGTCAATCGGCCCCGGGTGTTACTGCGTCGCAGAATCTGCGAGGTTGATGCAGGTTCAGACTGGAAGTTGTGACCCGCCTCGGGATGGCCTGCCACCACGATGTACCGCAGTCAACCCAAGAAACATCGGTTCGTCGCGTCTCGGTTGTGCCTCGACGTGGCAGAATCTGGAACACATCTGAACGACAGGGATCGCAGTAAAGACAGACCCAGACTCGGAGGTGCTCATGTCTCAAATCTCGACCTCGTTGCTTCTGGTCGCCGCCCTCGTCGCGACCATCCCGGCCCCGGCTGCCGCCCAGCCGCAGGACCCGGTCGTCCAGCTCCTCGAAGCGCTGACCAACGCGCCGGGGCCGAGCGGCTTCGAAGGCCCGGTGCGCGACATCGTCACCATCGGGCTGAACGAGCTGGGCGCCGAGATCTCGCACGACGGCCTGGGCTCCGTCATCGGCCGGTTCGACGGCCCGCCCGGCAGCCCGCGCGTCATGGTCACCGCCCACATGGACGAGGTCGGGCTACTGGTGCAGTACATCCGCCCGGACGGCTTCATCAAGTTCAAGACGCTCGGCGGCTGGCTCGACCAGGCGCTGATCGACCAGCGCTGGGTCATCAACACCCGCGACGGGCGGGTGCACGGCGTCAGCGGTATCCGCACCATCCACGTCACGCCCGGCAGCGAGCGCAACCAGGTGTGGGGACGCGACACCATCTTCATCGACGTCGGCGCCACCTCGCAGGCGGACGTCGAGCGGTTGGGCATCCGTCCCGGCGACCCGATTGCGCCCTGGAGCCCATTCACCGTCCTGGCCAACGACCGGTACGCCGCCAAGGCCTGGGACGACCGGGTCGGTCTGGGGGTGATGCTCGAGGCGATGAAGCGGATTCAGCAGCGGGGAGTGCAGCTGCCCAGCACCATCTATCTCGTCGCGACCGTCCAGGAGGAGATCGGGCTACGCGGCGCCGCGACCTCGGTGCCGCTCGTCAATCCCGACCTCGGGATTTCAATCGAGGCGGGCGTGTCGGCCGACTACCCCGGTGCGCGGCCCGAGCAGGCCCAGGAACGGCTTGGCGGCGGCCCCGGCATCTTTCTGCTCGACAGCTCGATGCTGCCCAACACCAAGCTCCGCGACTTCTTCTTCAAGGTGGCCGAGGCCGAGGGCATCACGCTGCAAGCGGATGTGTTGACCGGGTACGGCCAGGACGGCGCCGAGATCCAGACGTTCGACACCGGCCGTCCCGCCCTCAACATGACCGTGCCCACCCGGTATCTGCACTCGCACACCGGCATCATCGACCGCCGCGACTTCGAGGGCGCCGTCGAGCTGCTCGTCGCGGTGCTGACGCGGCTCGATGCGCAGACCATCGCCGAGCTGTCGAGTTTCCGGCAGGGCGATCGGTGACGGCCGCCGATCCGGTATTCTTCAGTGTAGGGTAACGCCGCGTGTAGCAAGGCCCATAGGAAGCCACCGTAGCAAGACCCTTGAGGGCCGCAGAGGAGACAGTGACCGCAAACCTACGCCCCAGGCCCCGCAGCACACCACCCCGTCTCGGACCGCTGGCGGTCGCTGCCTTGCTTACCGCGGCGTGCGCCGGCCCCATACCCTCGGTCACCCTGTTGCGCACGCCCAACGGCGGCACCATCCCCCAGGTGGCGATCGACGATGCCGGCACGCTTCACCTCATCTACTACACAGGGTCGATGAGCAGCGGGGACCTGTTTCACGTGTCCCGCGGACCTGACGCCCCGGACTGGTCGGCGCCGCAACCGGTCAACAGCCAGCCGCATGGGGTGAATGGCCTGGGGCCGATCGATGCCGGCCAGCTTGCCATCGGCCCGGACGGCCTGCTGCACGTCACCTGGTTTCACAAGGACCCTCTGCGCTTCTACTACGCGCGGTCGGACCACAAAGGCCGGTTCGAGCCGCAGCAGACCCTGTCGGTGAAGGACGAGGGCGGCGTCGAGACGGCGCCGACCGTCACCACCGACGACGACGGCAACGTCTATGTGTTCTGGCATGCCGATGCGGTCGAGGATGCGCGCCGCCGTGTCTACATGGCCGTGTCCCGCGAGAACGGCTCGTTGTTCGACCTGCCGCGTGCAGTCAGCCCCGAGGCCGAGGGTGCCTGCGGCTGTTGTGGGTTGCGGGCCGTAACCGACGCCGAGGGTGCCGTGCACGTGTCCTACCGCGGCGCCGGCGACAACATCCACCGCGGGATGCGGCTGCTGAGCACCGCCGACCAGGGGCGCACGTTCAGCGACCAGCTCATCCAGCCGTGGAAGGTGGGCGCCTGCCCGGTTGCCACGACGACGCTGGGCGTCGGGCCCGAGGGCACCCTGGTGGCGTGGGAGACCGAGGGGCAGGTCTACTTCGCCGACATCGAACGCCTGGACGAGCCGGTGTCACCGCCAGGCGAGGCGAACTTCCGTCGCAAGAATGCCACCGTTGCGGTCAACGACCGCGGCGACACGCTGCTGGCCTGGGGCGACGGTCCCGGGTTCATGTCGGGAGGCACTCTGCACTGGCAGTTCTTCGACGCGGACGGCCGTCCGCGCGGCGATGAGGGCAGCGCGAGCGAGCCAATCCCCGCCCGCAGTGTGCCCACCGTCGCCGTGCGGCCAGACGGCTCCTTCGTGATCGTGTTCTAGAAGGCAGACCGCAGAATCTTCAACGCGTTACGAACGCCAGGATCGCACGAACCATCACCGCCTGCCGGCGATCGCTGCTGTCGCCAGCATCCGCCCCAGCGAGGGGGCGGACATTATCTCTGACCTCCTGGACACCGGCGACGAAGACATCGTCGCCGCGGTCCATGAAGCCCTGGCCATGGCGGAACCACCGACAAGCGAGGAATGAGCCGGCGCAGCTCGCACGATTCGCACTGCCCTCTCGCTGAAGCGCTGAACCTCCTCACCGCCCGCGCCAAGATCTATCCCGACTTTGCTTTGCCCATGACGGGGAATCGTCCTGCTAGCGCGTCTCGGACGATCGCTTTGACCTCGTCCGAGAAATCCTTGCGCAGCACCCATTCGAGAAAGCTGCGGTCGCCGGCCGCCAGGTCGGCCAGAGATGTGCCCGCCTGGGCCCCGAACGTGACCGTCGCGACCCCGTCGCGCCACACCAGCTTCCCGTCGGCGTCGATCCGATTCGGATCAATCGGATAAAGCCAGTCGTGAAGTTCGGCGACCGTCTTTGGCAGGTCGGAATAGGTGTTTAACTGCGCCGCCAGCACGGCGACCGTTGCTTCGACATCGCTGCTGGCGTCATGCGCCTGTCGATGGGCCTGTCCCGCCTCGACTCCGTAGAACCGCAACGCGCCGTCCAGACTGCGCGGTTCCTGGCGGACGAAGATGGTGTAGGCGTCGATGACGAACGCACCGACCGTTGGGTCCTCGACCCCCGCGCGGTGAAACTCGGCGGCAAGCAGCCGACGATCGAATCGTGCGACGTTGTAGCCGGTCAGGTCACACTCGGACAAAAGCGCCCCGACGGTCTGCGTCAGTTGGGCGAATGTCGGCGCAGACGCCACCATCGCATCGGTGATTCCGTGGATAGCCAGTGCCGCCGGGGGCATCGGCTGCTCGGGATTCACAAGCGACGACCATGTCGACACGCTGCCGTCCGGGAAGATGCTGGCGGCTGCAATCTGGACGATGCGGTCGTGTCCCGGCCAGACGCCGGTGGCCTCCAGGTCCACGCACACCAGCGGTCGAGTCAGGACCAGGTGGGCAGCCAGTTCTTGCGCCAAGCGCTCTACATTCATTGGTTCGTCTCTGGTCGTAGGCTCGGGCACAGGCTTATCGCACCCCAAATGGCTGGCACCCAGGGCAACATTTTTGCCGCTTCCGTCACCGCCAGCAATCCGCCGTTACTCAGTTTCGACCAGCCGCGCTCGTAGACCGTCTCGACGGTGTGACCGACCAGGGCTTCGCGCAACGGTACAAGCGTACCTTGTTCAGGTGAGAGGTGACCGGCTCCAGCGCAGGTCCAGCCCGGCCGTCGGGTTGAATCCTGAATCATCTGCTGAGAAATGATAGGCTGCATAGCAAGACATCGAGGTCATCGTCGATGCCCATTCTGGAGGTTGTTCGACTATGCGCAATTCAGGATTTCTCGCGGTGGCCACGCTTACCGGTTCGCTTGCCGTGTTGTTTTCCGGACCGGTGTCATCGCAGGATGCCGGGCCGACCGGCCCCAGCCCGTATGACGTCGTCGAAGCGTGGCATAAGCCATTCGCGAAGCAAGGGTTTGCCTTCGGCGGCAATTCAGGTGTCTTCGCTGAATCGCCAGACCGCATCTTCATCGCGCAGCGTGGCGAAACCAGATTGCCGATCCCGATTCCGTCCGAATTTGCAGGGTATGCGGGATCCCTCGGGATTAACACGTTGCGGGCCACCGATCTGCGCACTTGGCAGAACTGTCTGTATACCATCGATGGTAGTGGCAATGTGATCGACGTGTGGGATCAGTGGGACTACTTATGTGCAGGGTCAGAGGGACCTGGACCTCACAGGGTTCGCATTAGCCCCTATGATCCGGAGCGCCGTGTGTGGGTCGTCAACGAGACGTTTCATCAGATTTACGTCTTCTCCAACGACGGCAGCGAACTGCTGATGACGCTGGGCGAGAAAGACGTTCCGGGAGACGACGAGACCCATTTCGGCAGACCCCAGGATGTGGCGTTCTTGCCCGACGGCAGGATTCTGGTAGCGGACGGTCTGGACAATCATCGTGTCATCATCATGGATAGCGAGGCGAATTACTTGTCAGAGTTTGGCGGGCACGGAGACGGGCCCGGTCAATTCAATGGCATTCACGCGCTAGGCATCGGGCCCGATGGTCTGATCTTTGCCCTCGATCGCTCGGGTGGTCGAATCAATGTGTTCAGGACCACGGATGATCCGAAAGCCGTCGAGTTCGTCGATGCGTTTCCCGGTTTTACCCTGCCGTTGGACATCATTGTCAACGAGGACAGTATCTGGATAACCGACCTGGGACCGCTCAGGTTTGTGAAGCTGGACTTCGAAGGCAATCACCTTTACACGTGGAATGTCCCTCGAGAACTCCCCAATGGATATCTCGAAGTGCATACGATCACGGTCGACTCCGACGGAAATCTGTATGGAGGAGACAATCAGTATGGCCGAACGCAGAAATTCGTACCCAAGCCCGATGCAGATCCGGGATTGATCATTGGAACGCCTTGGATAGCGCGCTGATTGCCACGTAGTCCTATCGCGGCGACCGGCAACTCCTACTCACCTTCCACCGGCCGTCGCCCGCATTGACGCCCAAGTCGTCTGGCCGTTCAAGGAGCGGGTGGGTGTATAAGGGGTTGGTCGGGTGCCGGGAATCCTTGGGAGGGGAGTGCAGATGAAGTTGCCGATGCTGTTCGGGGTCGTCGTCATCGTCCTAGGCGCGGGCCCCGGCCTGTTAGGTTGTGCCGGTGGGAACGAGCCGCCGGCGGCTGAGGTCGAGCCGTCGGCCGCCGCGCCGTCGCCGATCAGCGATCTGTATGCCGGGTCGCCCTATCTCGGCGAGCTGCGCAACACGGTGGTCTACGGCGAGATCTGGGAACGACCCCAGCTCTCGAAACGCGACCGGAGCCTGATCACGGTAGCGGTGCTGCAGGCGCTGGTTCGTGAGGAGCTCAGCCTCCATATTCCACGAGGGCTCGACAACGGCCTGACCCCGGAGGAGATCTCCGAGATCATCCTGCACGTGACGTTCTATGCCGGATGGCCGACCGGCGTCCAGGCGTCGGTGATGGCGGCCGGGGTGTTCGAGGAGCGCGGTCTCTCGATCGGCCCGCTCTCCCGGGCGCCGGCGGCGGCCCAGAGGCCGCCGGCACCCGCGTCGGCCACCGGCGCCTATGCGGCGGTCCCTCGCCTGGGCGAGCTGCGCAACAGCGTGCTCTACGGCGACGTGTGGGAGCGGCCGCAGCTGTCGAAGCGCGACCGGAGCCTGATCACCGTGGCAGTGCTGCAGGCGATGTATCGGACCAGCGAGCTGAGGACCCACATAGGCCGGGCCCTCGACCAGAACGGCGTCACGCCGCAGGAGGTGTCCGAGGTCATCCTGCACGTGACGTTCTACGCAGGCTGGCCGGCGGCGGTGAATGCGGGTCGGCTGGCGGCCGAGGCGTTCGAGGAGCGGGGCGTCGAGCTCAGCGAGCTCGAATGAGGCGCGGTCGGTGATGTGAAGACAGGGTGTGCAAGATCTGTGGGCCCTATGGGCGATGACGCCCGAGGAGACAGCCGATGGGAAGACTGTCCACCGCTTCGATGTTCGCGCTTGCCGTGTTGTCGGCGGCGTCCAGCTGGGCGCAGCCTGCACCTCTCGCATCGGACCCGGGGGTGGCGGCCACCCGACTCATCAACCGCGCCGAGATCCGCATCTCGCGTGTGGTGCTGCAGCCCGGCGCGGTCCGGAGTGTCCATGCTCACGACGATGTCGAGTATCACGCGTGGATTCCCCTCGAGGGCACGTTCGAGCTGTCGGTGGGCACCGATGCACCGGTACCGGCGTTGCCCGGCCAGGCGTTCTTCTTCGAGCGGGGTACCATGCACGGGTTTCGCAATGTCGGCGACACCGAGGCCGCCGTCATGGAGGTGTTCGTCAAAGACAGCGGGAGCAACGCGTCTCGAGATGTCCCGGACCCGCCGGCGCTCCTGGCGTCGTTCGCGGCCCTGGTCGGGGCTGGGACCACGGCGAACACCGCCTGGGATCAGCCGGAGAGAGGGGAGAGGCCATGAGCATGACACGCGCAGCCAGGGTCGGATTCGTGGCGGTGCTGATGCTGGTCCCGGCGCTTGCCGGCATCGGGCCGGCCGGACTCGCCGCCGAGTCCGACAACTGGCCGCACTTCCGCGGGCCGACCATGAACGCCGCGGTGGCCGACAACCCCGACCTGCCCGAGACCTGGAGCCAGACGGAGAACGTCGAATGGGTCACCGACGTCCCGGGTCTCGGCTGGTCGAGCCCGGTGGTCTGGGGTAACCGCGTCTTCCTGACCACGGTCACCGCCATAGGCGAGTTCGAACAGCCGAAACCGGGGCTCTACGCGCCGCAGGGGCGTCCCGAGCCGCCGCCGC
The DNA here is from genome assembly GCA_015659035.1 of Acidobacteriota bacterium. Lineage (GTDB taxonomy): Bacteria > Acidobacteriota > Vicinamibacteria > Vicinamibacterales > UBA8438 > NP936. The sequence goes on from DQNS01000083.1 coordinate 45,530, forward strand.
TCGAGCACGACTGGCTGGTCTATTGCCTCGATCTCGAGACGGGCGACGTCCTGTGGCGCCGTTCCGTGAATTCGGGCCGGCCGTCGTTCGCGCGCCACATGAAGAACACCTACGCGTCGGAAACGCCGACCACCGACGGCGAGCGCGTCTACGTGCGCTTCGGCGAGCTCGGCCTCTACACCTTCGACATGGACGGGAACCAGGTCTGGAGCCTCGAGATCCCCGACAGACAGACGCGGTCCGACTGGGGGTCCGCGTCGTCGCCCGTGCTGCACGACGACAAGCTGATCATCGTGTACGACAACGAAGAAGAGTCGTGGATCGCCGCGCTCGACAAGCGCACCGGCCGCGAGATCTGGCGCACTGCCCGCGACGAGGTGTCGAGCTGGGCCACCCCCTACATCTGGCAGCACGAGCAACGCACCGAGATCGTTACCTCGGCGGTCAATCGCATCCGCTCCTACGACCTCGACGGCCACCTGCTGTGGGAGATGGACGGGCGCATGTCCTGGGCCTCCATCGCCACCCCGTTCTCGAGCCACGGTCTCGTGTATGTGAACTCCGGGTACTTCCGGGACGAGCACCGGCCCGCCTACGCGATACGCCCGGGCGCCAGCGGCGACATCACGCTCGCCGACGACGAGGTGTCGAACGACTACGTCGCCTGGTATCAGCCCAAGGCCGGCAACTACAACACCTCCCCGCTCGTCTACGGCGACATCTACTACAGCCTGCTCGACCGGGGGTTCTTCGAAGCCTACGACGCCCGGACCGGCGAGCCGGTCTACGGCCGGCAGCGCATCAAGGTGGGCGCCAGCTTCACCTCGTCACCCTGGGCCTACAACGGCAAGATCTTCGTCCTGAGCGAACAGGGCGACACCTACGTCATCCAAGCCGGGCGCGAGTTCGAGGTGCTCGGGGTCAACAGTCTCGACGACATGGCGATGGCCTCGCCGGCAATCGTCGGCGACCGGCTGCTGATCCGGACACGCACCAAGGTCTACAGCATCAAGAAGTGATGCGTCGATCGGGTGCGCGAGACGGACGAGGCACGGGGGTGGACGGCTAGAATGAGGCAGGGTCGGGCGGTTGTGGTCCGACCATGCGAGCACAGAGCGTGTTCAGGAGGTGGCAGATGATCCGTCGATATCTCGTGACGGTGCTGGTCGTGCCGATGGCGGCGCTGTGGCTGGCGCCGGTTGCCGTTGCCGGTCAGCCGCCGGCGATCGACGCGACGGCGTTCCGTACGCCGTGGGGCGATCCCGATCTGCAGGGCATCTGGTCGTATGCCACGATCACACCGCTCGAGCGACCCGGTGAGCTGGCCGGCAGGACGTTCCTGACCGACGAGGAGGTGGCCGAGCAGAACCAGGCCTCGGCCACGCGGGCCTCGTCCGAGCGCCGCGCCGAGCTCTCGCCCGAACGCGACCTCGCGCTCGCCTACAACCAGGTCTGGTGGGACCGCGGGACCGCCACGGGGCGCACCTCGCTGATCGTGGATCCGCCCGACGGCCGGCTGCCGCCCCTGACCCTCGCGGCCGAGCAGCGGCAGGCTGCGCGCCGTGAGCATCGACGCCTACACGCGTACGACTCGTGGGAGGACCGCCCCCTGCAGGAACGGTGTATGACCTACCAGCGGGCGCCGCCGGTGCCGAGTGGCTACAACAACACCTACCACATCGTGCAGGCGCCCGGATATGTGGCGATACTCAACGAGATGATCCACGACGTGCGTGTCGTCCCGCTCGATGCGCGTCCGCCGGTAGATGGGCGCATCCGCCAGTGGAACGGCGACTCGCGCGGCCATTGGGAGAACGACACCCTGGTCGTCGAGACCACGAACTATCGCGACACCACGACCTGGCGAGGGTTCCCCGGTTCGCGAGCCCTGCGCGCCGTCGAACGATTCACCCGCGTCGACGCCGACACCATCGACTATCGATACACGATCGACGACGAGACGACCTACACGCGACCCTTCACCGTCGAGCTCCCGCTGACCAGCCCCGCCGGCTACGTCATCTACGAGTACGCGTGTCACGAGGGGAACATCTCGATCGCGCATGTGCTGAACGGCGCGCGCGCGCAGGAGAAGACCGCTCGGGAGGGCGGCCGCTGAACATTCTGCCCCTGCGCCAACGGGCAGACCGAAGGGAGAAAACCATGCGGAAGCTCACCATGGTGCTCGGGGTGTCGATCGGACTCGTCGCGACCGCCGGCTGCGGCCCCACAGTGCGCGGCGAATCGCTGGACGCTGACGTTCCCACCGCCGCGGCGATCGACGCGGCCGACTGGGACGGCTCCGAGCAGGTCATCCCGCTGGAGCGGGTGCCGGTCAACGTGCTGGCAGCGGCGCAGGGGGCGGTGGACGGCATCATGCTTAGTCGTGCCGAGCGTGAGCGCGAGCGGTCGGGCATCGTCTATGACATCGTGGGAATGGTGAACGGCCATGCCTACGAGATCGAGGTGACCGCTGACGGTCATGTCCTCGAGATCGAGGACGAGGACGACGACGATGATGATGACGACGACCCCGATGATGACGATGATCCAGACGCCGGGTAGAAGCCGGTAGCGCGACCGCCGGCCGCTTCCCCACGTTGATCGAAGGCCGGAGGGCGGCGTGCTGAAGCGCAGTTGCGAGCAGCCGTCGTCGTTTTTCGGGCCAGCTGCCATCCGGCAGCGTTCAACTCGGCATGGCGAGCTCCCGCGCGACCTTGGCCAACGGTCTGACCGTCGTCGAGCACCAGCCGTACGGCACCCTCCCTGAACTCCTGTGTGAACACGAGGTCGTCTCGTCTTCGCTGTGGTCTGCCAACGTGGACATCCTTTGTCGACGACACTGGATCAAGCCCATGGAGCGTCTATACTGCTTCTGAAATCACTTGCCACGACGTGAAGACCCAGAAACCCGACGGTGCGCTCCGATGAGCAAGCCCGTCCTCGAGATTCTCCCGTATCGCCGCCCGCCGAGCGGCGATGCCCCGCTGGTCGATGTCTCGGC
>DQNS01000131.1 GCA_015659035.1 Acidobacteriota bacterium
ACCCGGTGCCCTGTTCCTGATGCGCCCCGGCACCACCACCAGACCCGCTGTGTGACGCCCTGGCGTGCCCCTCACTCCTTTCCTCTCCCCGCGGGAGAGGGGGCTAAGGCTCAGCTCTTCATCCCGGCCTTCCGCCCGGAGGCCGCGGTGGCAGGAGACATCAGGCTTGCTCAATGATGGCGAAGCTTCCGGTTGCTCCCTCTCCCCTCTGGGGAGAGGGTTGGGGTGAGGGGACCGGAAGCTGGGACAACTGGCGGTTCCGCAGCCAGCGTCGATCAGCGTAGATCCAGGTCGAACAGGACGTCGTCGCCCAGGTGGAACAGATGGCACCGGGGACGCAGGGCCTGGTCCAGCGAGGCGATCGGAGGCAGGGTAAGTGCGTGGCGGCCGGAGCCGATCAGCATCGGGGCGACGGTGACGTGCAGCCGGGTCAGCGCGCCGGCTTGCAGGAACCGGGAGACCGTGACGCCTCCGCCTTCGACGAGGATTCGTCGCAGGCCTCGTGCGCGCAGCGCCTCGAGCACCATCGCCGGCGCGAAGCCGCCTCCGCTGCCGTCCGCGTCGTTTCGATCCGGAACGTCGGCGGGTAGCTCGAGCAGGTCGCCGTCGGACAGTTCGGACTGGGGGTCCGTCGCCAGCCTGATCACGAGCGTGCGGGCGGCGCCGTCGCAGAACACGGCCCGATCCGGTGAGAGGCGGCCGTGTGGGTCGAGAACCACGCGCACCGGGTTCTCGCCCTCAACATCCCGGACCGTCAGGCGTGGGTTGTCGGCGGCGACGGTGCCGGCCCCGACGACCACGGCGTCGACGAGCGCTCGCAGCCGGTGCAACCGGCGGATGTCGGCCGGTCCGGTGACATAGTGGGAATGGCCGTCCTCGGTGGCGATCCGCCCATCCAGGCTCTGCCCGATCTGGCCGATCACCAGATCGGGGCTGAGCTGAAGCGGCAGATAGAGGTCGAGGAGGTCGCGCGCCGCGTCGGCGACCTCGCCGGATGCGGTCCACTGGCCCGAGGGATCGACTTGCAACCAGACATCGGGATTGCGATCATGGTGCACCCGGGCGGGGGAGGCCCTTCCGGCACGTCCCAGGGGGACGGCTCGCACCAGGCTCCAGGCGGTGCGTTCGTCGATCGTGTCGCTCAACGGTAGTTCCCTCGTCGCGTTTTACACTGGCCGGACGCGGCGACCTTCTGATACGGGACACTAGCATGCACGAGGCAGATCGGGGTCTGTTCGATCTCCGGCGCGGTCGGCCGCTCCATGTCACGACCGGGCCGGTCCAGGCATCGGACGACGCCATCCTGCTCGCTACCGTTGAAGGGTTGACGCACCAGACGCTCGAGCAGTTGCGCGATCTGGACTGTGGGCCGCTCCGTCTGGCCGTCACCCAGTATCGGGCGCATGCCTTGGGGCTGACCCCGGCTCCGCCCGCGGGGCAGGTGCCCGACCGGTCCACCAGCCGGTACACGGGAGACGTCAGCCTGGGGCTGAACGGCGAGACGCGTCCCGACCAGATCTGGCGTCTGTCCAGTGGGCTGGGCGCGCACGCGACCGACACCTTCGATCTGCGGGCGGCCTCCGCCTCGGAGATCGGCGGGCTGACACTGGCGCGGCTCGGTCAGCTGCTACCGGCTGTCGTGAGCGTTCCGGTGGATCGCGCCGGGGCGCGGGCACTAGGCGAACCGTTGGCCTCGGGCGCGATCCTCAGCGTGACCACCGCGCAGATCGAGGCGCTGGCTGGCAACGTCCAGGTGGAGATCACCCATGTCAGCGATGGACCGGTGCCGCTCGAGGAGGCGGAAGATGCGCGCTTCGTCTGCTTTCGAGAGGCCAACGGCATCCTCGAGCATGTGGCGATTCTCATCGGCACGCGGGAGCACTGGCCGGACCCGGTGCCGGTACGGCTCCACTCGGCCTGTCTGACCGGCGATCTGTTCGGCAGTCTGCGATGCGATTGTGGTCAGCAGTTGCGCGGGAGCCTGCGCGTGTTCGCTGCCCGCGGCGGGGGGGTACTGCTGTATCTGGCGCAGGAAGGGCGCAGCATCGGTCTGGCCAACAAGCTCCGCGCCTACGCGCTGCAGCAAGAGGGACTGGACACCGTCGACGCCGATTGCACGCTGGGGTTCGGCGCCGATGAGCGGCGGTACGACGCCGCGGTCGAGATGCTACGACACCTCCGGATCGAGCGGATCCAGCTGCTGACCAACAACCCGGAGAAGGTGCGGGCCCTGCAGGCCGCCGGCATCAACGTCGTAGATCGCCTGCCGCTCTACGGCACCCTGAATCGCCACAATCTGCCCTACGTCAAGCCCAAGGTGGACCGGGCCGGTCACTGGCTGGCCGACATGCTCTCCGGCGACGTCCGCCGCAAGTAGTCGGCGGGCGCTCCTAGACCAGTCGGTCGAGCGGGAACGCCCGCGCATCCTGAATCACCTCGGCAAGCACCCGCCCGTAGTGCGCCACCAGACGTTGTCCCGTCTCTGCATCAGCCAGTCGCGCGTCGCCGGTCACCCCGTGCGGGTTGAGGTCACCCGCGAGCCAGGCGAACGACGCTTCGCCCTCCGGGCCGACACGTCGCAGGGGGCCATCCAGGTCCTGACCCAGGGATGGGAAACGTTGTATGGCGTCGGTGTGCACCAGATCCGGACACAGGTGCAGCATCATGGCGGTTTCGACGGCGCCGCCGTGCAGCCCGTGACGCCATTCAGACTCTGGAAGTGCGACGCTGTCGGGGCGCGAGAAGGTGAAGTAGCTGGCCTTCACGACCAGGATGCCGCGCTCGTCCCGCAGTCGCAGCGCGGCGGCGTCCATCGCCCGCAGGTTGCCACCGTGACTGTTGAAAAGCACGAGACGCCGCACGCCGCTCGAGGCGAGCGCGGTTCCGTGCTGATGGATCAACTCGCCTATCAGCTCCGGGTCGAGGCTGAGCGTGCCGGCAAACCGCAGGTGCTCGCGACTCGCGCCGATGGTCTGCGGGGGCAGGACCCGGACGGGCAGGTCGTTCGGGAGTTGGCGGAACGCCTCGTGCAGCAGCCCGAGGCCGATGTCCAGATCGGTGGAGAGCGGCAGATGCGGACCGTGCTGCTCGATGGCGGCCAACGGCAGGACGACCACCGGGTCGCGGGCAGCGAGCGCTGCCGCTTCGGTGGTGGTCAGCGCGTGCCAGTAAGGGAGATAGCCGGAGCGCATAGTGCTTCTCGTCGTCAGATCGACGGAGAACGACGGCGGAACAGTGCGAGATCGTATCCGATCCAGCCCCGCGCCAGACATGTCTGCAGCGCACTGCCGCCCACGAGGTGGCCGAAGCGGGTACCGTCGATCGGTAGCCAGCCGAACAACGCGATGAACGTCGCGACCAGCCGGTCGCGCGGGCGACCGATGTCGAGATGGCGCGTGAGGTCGAGGGTCGAGACGTGCTCGAACCCGGCGGCTGCTCCCAGTGTCCGCAGCTCCTCGGGGTGGATCAACGTGTTGAGATGCCAGCCTCGCCGAAACCGTTCGACCACGCGGGTCGCGGCCGGCCCGGTGACCGGTCGCCGGAAGTCGTCGCAGAGGACGAGTAGCCCGTCCGGTCGGATCAGCCGGGCACACTCGGCGAAGAAGCGAGCCGGGTCTGCTCCGTGGACGAATGACTCGATCGCGTACGCCAGGTCGGCCGGCGGGATGTGGGTGGGTAGCGCACAGTAGTCGCCCTCGACGCACGTGACCCGATCCAAGAGCCCGGCCTCCTGGATGCGGCGTTCGGCGTGTCGCACCTGCACCGGGCTCAGCGTGATGCCGGTGCCGAGGATTGGCAGACGCTCGGCCAGGTAGCAGAGGCTGGCGCCGACGCCGCACCCGAGGTCTACGACATGAGCCGGGTCCGCGCTGTGCGGCAGCGTCCGGAGATGCTCGAGAATCTGGTTCTCGACGTAGCGGAATGCCGCGTCTGCGCCGTCGGCGCCGGGGCCCCAGACGGCTCGGTGCAGCGCTCCGACCGCACCGCCCCGACCATGGGCCACGAAGTTGTCGGTGTGGCGGTCGTAATAGCGCCGCACATCGGCAGCGTCGAACTCGGGGTGTGGCGGGCTCGTGACCATCTGTTAGCTTGAGACACGGATGGAAGCCGTCAGGCTGCTCCTGTCTCCTGCCTCCTGTCTCCTGTCTCCTTCGGATCCAACCGCGCATAGACGTCGCCGGACCGACGCTGCGCCGGCGCGGTGTCCAGCGCGTTCGCCAGTTCGTCGCCGGTCATCCATCGATCGGAGGCTAGCAGATAGGACTCGCCTGGTGACCAGTTGAAACGGTAGGGGCCGAGCGCCGTGAGTCGCGTGACACAGGTCCGCGCATAGTCGAGTGCGTGCGGCAGATACTCGAATGACAGCGCACGGACCGGCTGACTGAGGCCGGCGAGCACCTGGGGTTCAGCGCCTTCGACGTCGATCTTGATGAAGGCCGGCGCCCCGAATCGTGCGATCAACGTGTCCAGCGTCATCGTGTCCACGTCGATGCCCCGATTCCAGCGAACGCGGGCGAACACCGGGTCACGGGCGCGCTCGTCACGCCACTGGGTGGCCAGCGTCGTCATGGTGGGGGAGCGGTCGCTGATGGACAGCGACGCGCGACCCGTGCGCGCTCCGACGGCGGCCTCGATGATCTTGACGTTCGTCCGTCGCGCGAAGAGCGCGCGGAGCAACCGCGCGAAGTCCGGCTGCGGCTCCAGCGCGACGACGCGGCACCCGAGGGCCGCCAGCGCACGGGTACGGTTGCCCACATGGGCGCCCAGATCGAAGGTCAGGTCTCCCGGCCCGGCGAACGTCGCGTAGAGGCGGCGCAGCCGGCGCTGCCGCAATGGAACCGCGTGATACACGGCCAGCGACCGGATCAGTCCAACCGCACGGCCGGTCTGGCTCAACGCGCCCTCATACGTTCCCATTCTGTGGCGGACAGGACCCAGTTACAATGTTCCGATGACGTCTGTCCTGGAAGGCTCGGGCGCCGGCGGGCTGCGGGTCCTGTCGTTGTTCATGGGCGCTTTTCTCATCTCGATGGCGTTCGGCAAGCTAGGCTGGTTCACCGACAGCAGTTTCCTTGTTGCCGAGCTACGCGGCTGGTGGGGGAGCGCTCCGGCCCTCAGCCGCTGGTATATCGACACGGTGGCGATGCCGGGCGCGCCGCTCTTCGCCCGGCTCGTCCTGTTCGGGGAGCTCGCGTCGGGCGCGGCGCTGGTCGCCGGGTTCCGGGTGCATCTGGCGGCCGGCGTGGCACTGCTGATGGTGCTGAACTTCCACTTCGCGAGCGGCGTCATGTTCCAGTGGGGCTATCTGACCAACGGCTTCGGGCTGCCGGTGGTGGGGGGCCTGGCGGCGCTGGCGCTCGGCGCGCGACGGCTCCCGTTCAGCATCTCGAGGTAGGAGGGTGGGGACGGAGCAGACGCCGGGGTGGTTGGGGGCGATGGACCGGATGCCGGCCGCGCGCTGGGTCGGCCTGGTCGCCGCCCTCGTGCTGCTGAACGTGTCCCTGACCTTCACCAACATCTGGCCGACCCTCGGCATTCGGCTCAACGCCGATCTCTCCGTGGAGACGGCCCTGTGCGTGCTCGGGCTGGTGCTCGTGCGGCGCTGGCGAGGCGGACCCTCCCGCGTCGCGCTGCGGTGGCTGGCCGGCCTCTGGATCCTGCTGGTGGTCGGACGCTATGCCGAGGTAACCGTGCCGTCATTGTATGGCCGCGACATCAACCTGTACTGGGATGTGCGACACATGCCGAACGTCGGCGCGATGTTCGCTTTCGTCGCCGATCCGTGGCTGAAGGTCGCGGTGGTCGCCGGCGTGGTGCTGGTTCCGGTGCTCTTTTACGTCATCGCCCGGTGGGCGCTCGGGTCGGTGGCCGAGGCAACGCATGATCCTCGAGCGCGCCGGGCGTTGGGTTTGGTGGCAGCCGGCGTGCTGCTGCTGAGCATTGCGCAGCCGCTGGGCGCCCGGGTGCCGGAGGCGATCCGGTTCGCCGACCCGGTTGCGCCAGCCTACGCGCGCGAGCTGGGTGAGCTCGCCTATGAGATGAGCGGTGCCGGCGTGCGCGACCTCGGGCCGCCACCGGTGATGCGGTCCGACCTGTCGCGGGTAGGCGGCGCCGATGTGTTCCTCATCTTTCTCGAGTCGTATGGCGCCGTCAGCTGGGACCGCGCGGAGTTCGCCGGGGCGCTGGTGGCGACCCGGGCACGGTTCGAGGCAGATATCGGTGAGACCGGTCGCGCCGTGGCGTCCGCCTTCGTCGAATCGACGACGTTCGGCGGCGAGTCGTGGCTCGCCCACATCAGCCTGCTGTCGGGTACAGAGGTGCGCGATCAGGGTACGAACGTGCGACTGATGGCGCAGGAACGGGACACGCTGGTCACGGTGTTCGGACGTCACGGTTACCGCACGATTGCGATCATGCCGGGGCTGCTGGTCGGCTGGCCCGAAGGGGCGTATTACGGGTTCGACGAGATCTACAACCACGCGCGGCTCGACTATCACGGGCCGTCGTTCGGGTGGTGGGACGTCAACGACCAGTTCGCGCTGGCGCGTGTCGATGCGCTCGAGATCGCCTCGCAGCCACGCCCGCCGGCGTTCGTCTTTTTCACGACCATCACCACGCACGCCCCCTTCGTGCCGACCCCGCCGTATCAGCCGGACTGGGCGCGGGTGCTGACCTCAACACCGTATGACGCCGAGGCGCTGGACCGCGCCTGGTCGGCTTGGCCCGACTGGATGAACCTCGGCCCGAGCTATCTCGAGGCGCTCGACTACGCCTTCGCGACGGTGGGCGGCTATCTCCGGCTGCGGGCCGACCGCGACCTCGTCATGATTCTGGTCGGAGACCATCAGCCGCCGGCCCTCGTGACCGGCGCAGGGGCGTCATGGGACGTGCCGGTCCACGTGATTGCGACCCGGGGCGCCCTACTCGACCGGCTCGTACGGGACCACCGGTTCGTCAAGGGGCTCGAGCCGCGGCACCCCGTCGTGGCGCGGATGGACACGCTGCTGCCGATACTGCTCGACGCCTTCGGCGACCGGGGGGGACCCTGATGCGGACGGTTGTCGCGATCCTCCTGGCATCGCTTGGGGCCGGCGGGGCGCCGCTTGCTTCGGCTCAGGTGCCGCTCGACGTCATGACCTTCAACATCCGGACAGCGAGCGGGCGGGACGGCGACAACGCCTGGCCGCATCGCAAGGATCTGGTGGTTGCGACGATCGAGCGGTTCGCGCCGCAGGTGGTCGGTCTGCAGGAGGCGCTCGACGAGCAGATCGAGTATCTGGACGGTATGCTGCCCGACTACCGGTGGCTCGGCATCGACCGGGGGCTCAACGGCGGTGTGGGGCTCAGCGAGGCCACCCCGATCTTCTACCGGTACAACGAGCTGAGCCCCATAGAATCGGGCAACTTCTGGCTGACCGCTACGCCGGACACGCCGCCCCTCAGGCGGGACGGCGGCCGTCGCCGCCGGGGCGGTGGCCGTATCGTCACCTGGGCCCGCTTCCACCATCGGGCAACCGGCCGGCAGGTCTATGTCTTCAATACGCACCTCACGCTCCGCCGGGGTCGGTCGCAGCTCGACTCGGTCGATCTGATCGCCACACGGGTGGCGGCGCTTCCAGCGGGCACGGCCGTCATAGTGATGGGCGACTTCAACAACAGCGCCGAGGACAGTGAGACCTGGCGGGTCGCGACCGCACAAGGGCTGCGGGATGCGTGGGTGCTCGCCGACGAGCAACGGGGCCCGACGGCGACCTATGGGGACTTCGGTCCACCGGAGGGCACCGAGCGTGTCGACTGGATTCTCGTCGGAGGGGGGGTTGACGTCCGCTGGGTCGAGACCGTGCTGTACAACGACGACGGGCGGTATCCCTCAGACCATTATCCGGTTGCGGCCGGTCTGGAGCTCCAGTGATCCCATCCGGACGCTGTGTTCCGTCTCCAGCCTGACCGACCCACGGCGGTTGCCGACGGCGGCACCGTTCCGCCCTTGCCCCACCGTTCCCACGCCTACCCGATCCGATCGGGTGATTTTCAACCAGCGATGCCCCTGACGCCCGGTACCGCGCTCGGCCCTTACTCTGTCACCGCCAAGATCGGCGAAGGCGCGATGGGCGAGGTGTATCAGGCCACGGACACCAAGCTCGACCGGGACGTGGCGCTCAAGGTGCTGCCCGAGGTAGGAGAGGGAGAAGCCGGAGCACGCGTCAGACGGGTCGCTTCGCGGTGAAGACCTCCAGTTCCTCCGTGAGCTCGGAGTGTGCGAACAGCACGACGGCGGCTTCGAACCCGACCTCTCTCAGTGTTGCGAGCCAGGTGGCGCAGGGGAACAGTCCCTCGACGTGACGGTCGGTTGCGGCCCGGATCGAGCCGTCTCGATCTCTTAGCAGATACACGTAGTCAACGAGATAGCTCGTATCAGAGGGGTCCGGATCCCAGGTCCACTCCAGATAGCGGAGCGCCCGTCCGTCACCGTCGTGACCGCCGTGGTCCGTCGACGGCGCGAAGCGTTCCTTGACGTGGTCGGGTGCAAAGAGCGCCACGCCACCCGGTTTGCAGTGCACGAGGGCGGTCTCACACGCGCGTCCGAGGTCTTCCGGCGTCGTCATGTAGCAGACCGCGTCGTGCACGAAGACGCAGTCGAACTGTCGCCCGAGCCGCACGTCACGCATGTCGCCGACGATGTGTTCGCATGTCGGATTGAGCGTGCGGCTCACCGCCAGCATGCTGGGTGAGAGGTCGACCAAGGTGAGCTGGAAATATGCCTTGAGGTGTGACGCGTTGTTGCCGCCTCCGCTGCCGAGCTCGAGGAGGGTGCGGGGTGGCGCCGAGCTGGCGTCGACAAGAGTCCGGCGATAGAACGACGCCTCTTCCACATACTCGCCCGGCGACGACAGCAGGGGCCACCAGTCGGCGAGGTCCGAGTAGAGTCGCGGTAACGGTGCGGTCATCGCCCCGTGATCCTCGTGGATCTCCAATCAAGAGTGCTCGTGGCCCTCACCCCGGCCCTCTCCCCCTCGGCACCGTCACGACTACTCGGCTCAGGGCAGGCAGGAGAGGGAGAAACCGGAGCGCCTGTTTCAGCACCATCCCGGTGCGTTCAACAGTAGCGCGGGGGCGCGTCGATCAGCACGCGTCGCCGCCGCAGGTCCTCGTAGCGGGTTCCCAGCATCGCCGGTTCGACACGACCAGTGAGGTTCGCGTCCACCGTTACGGTGTCCGGTAGGTAGCGCCGGCAGGCGCCGAACTCCGCTTCGTACTCGGGTGTCGGGAAGCGCAACGTCAGGATGGAGTTGCCGTTGCGCCGCTCCACATCGTAGAGCGGATTGACCACGAGCTCACCCCTCACCTCCGCCGGGTCGGGTACGGCATAGCGGCGAAAGCAATCCGCGCGCGGGCAGGCGACGAGCGTCAGCGCCGACTCTGTGCCCAGCTCGGTCGGCGACCGACCCTGTGCCAAGTCGACGACCTGGTGCTCGAGTACCTCGTCCAACAGCCGCGCGTCGCTGAACAGCCGTGGTTGGTGCGGTGCGAACAGGTCCTGATAGCCACCCGGTGTGAGGGTGTCGCCCGCGGAGACATTGTCGCCGAGCGCACTGTGCAGGTGTGGCATCAGGACGACGCCGTCCGGTTCGGCGACCCGCATCATCTCGTCGGCGCACAACCGCTTGTGCCAGATGTAGGGGAAGGCGTCTGCCAGGATCACCATCGAGAACAGGTCGCGCGTGAAGGGCAGCGGCGCGCCGGCGTCACAGCAGACGGCCGCACAGCCGGGCGCCGTGAAGCGGATGGCGAGCCACAGCTTCCAAAACTGTAGGTCGGCCACGACGGTGTTGGGAGGCGCCATTGATGTGGCGAAGGCCGAGTGACCGAGGCCGGCGAGCACCCGCGTCAGGTGTCCCGAGCCACCGCAGAGGTCGAGCACCGGACCGGTGGGGGCGCCGTCGGGCCGACCCACCGCCCGAACCAGCGCCTCGGCGGTGAGGAACGTCGGGTCCGAGAAGCGGTAGAGGAAGTAGGCGCCTTCGGCATCCGGACTGAGGATGTGGAGGGCCTCTCGATAGGTGGCCTTGGCGCCGCGCGCCAGGAGCGCCCCGAACTGTTCGGTGCGCACGCCGTCCAGCCCTAGCAACGCGAAGAGCGCCGCCTCGTGGAGGCCTGCCTCCAGCGCGTGCATGGCATCGCGGGTCGCATTGTCGGCGACCAGCACCGGGATGCCCGCCACGATCGGAAAGGCGCAGCACTCGCAGCCGAGCACCCCCGACTCGACGTCGGCGCCGCGACGCACGAGCGCATCATGCTCTACGAGCGAGAGACGCGTGCCGCAGAACGGACAGCGGAGCAGGTCGAGCAGCGTGTCGTGCATGGTGGTCAGGGTTGCGCTGGGTGTCCCCCGACGGTGGTGCGCGGCACGGCGAACCGCTCGATAAACGCGTCGCCCTGCGCGCCGACGACCGCACGCCGGTAGTGCTCGGTGCCGAGCAGGCGCGGTGCATCGTGTTCTTCCACGAGCGCGAGGGCGCAGTCGCGGAACTGGCTGTGGTGGCAGGTGAGCGCCCGCAGCCGGCGCGCAGCGAACGCGCCGGTCTCCACCACGAGCGTGGGGGCGGCGGCCAGGGCGCCGAAGGCGTCGGCATCCGCGACACCGAGGATCGAGCGGGGGGGTGCGGCGTGGGGGGTGCGCCCGGCGGTCACGTCCGCCGCGTGGTTCACGACCGCGCGCATCGCGCCGGCCGGCATGGTGACGTAATAGAGCGCGGGCGCGTCCTCGTGCAGCGCGGCGACGGCGGCGGTGGTCCGCTCGTGCACGGCGATGTGGTCCGGGTGCCAGTAGAGACCATCCTCACCAAAGGTGATCACGACGTCGGGTGCGGTCCGTCGGATGACCGCTCGGATGTCCGCCTCGAGCTGCCCGGCCTCTACCCAGGGCAGCATGCCGTCCGCATGGTCGAGGATGGTGACCTCCGCGATGCCGAGGACGCCGGCGGCGTCCCGGAGCTCGGTCTCGCGGACGTCGGGCCCGGCCGGCGTCCTCGAGTCGGCGCCCTGGCCGTGTTCGCCGTGTGTGACCGAGAGCAGCGACACGCGCACGCCGAGGGCGGCGCACCACGCCAGCAGCCCGCCGCAGGCGAGCGACTCGTCGTCCGGGTGGGCGAACACCGCCAGCAGCGAGTGCGGGCCTCCTCCTGTCTCCTCGGGCATTCTTGTCTTAGGCCGTCCGCTCCGCGTGGCGGCGTGCGGCGACCAGCCGCGTGTAGACCTCGACGTGCTCGTCGACCATCCGGTCCGGGCCGAACCGCTCCACCGCCCGGGCCCTGACCTGCGCGCGGTCGAGCGCGAGCACTTCGGGCATCCCGTCGATGAGCGCCTCGAGCGATGCGAACACGCCGCCGGTGACACCGTCGTCGACCAGCTCGCTGACGGCGCCCTGATCGAGCGCGGCGACCGGCGTACCGCACATCATCGCTTCGGCCAGGACGAGCCCAAATGATTCCCCCGCCTGCACGGGGTAGAGCAGCGCCCGCGCGCCACGGAGGAGCCGAACCTTCTCGGTTGGTCCCGCTTCGCCGACGTACACGATCTGACGGTGGTCCACGAGTGGTGCCACGACGTCCCGGTAGTATTTGCTCTCGGCGGCGGCCAGGATCAGCCGCTGGTGTGTGCGGCGCGCGACCTCAATCGCCTCCAGCACGCCTTTGCCGGCCGTGAACCGGCCGAGGAAGAGCAGGTAGTCGTCGGGGGTCGGACCGAAGCTGCAGATGCCGGGGTCCACCGCGTGATGGATGATGGCGACCACGGTGAGGCTGGAGAGCAGCCGCGCCTGGGCGTGCGAGACGGCCACGAACGGCGCCTCGCCGTAGTGCGACCAGAGGGCGACCTCGGGCGCCGCCGGCGCGTGATGCAGGGTTTGCAGAACCGGAATCGGCGACACCCGCGTGTAGGCCAGCGACATCGGGTAGTACTCGGCCTGGTAGTGAATGAGGTCGAAGGCGGCGGCCCGTTCCACCGCCGCCGCCAGGTTGAACAGCTCGCACAGCTCCCACGGCCACAAGGACATGTCCTGGTGGTAGCCCTGCGGGAAGAGCGCGTGCAGCCTGGCGTCGGTGACCGACGAGGCGGTCGCGAAGAGGGTGACGTCGTGGCCGCGGGCGACCAGGCCGTCGGCGAGCATGGCGGTGACGGTTTCGACCGAACCGGACCGCTCGGGGGGGATCGACTGCGCGACCGGTCCGACGAGGGCGATGCGGAGGCCGCCGCCCTCGGGGAGGGCACGCCGTGCACCGGCGGTCACGCGCAGGCCCTCTCGAGAAATGGTGGCAGGACCTTGGACGCGTCGAAGCATTCCTGCGCGATGTCCGACGCCCGTCGGGCGTGGGCCCGGTAGTCGGCTTCCAGACTCGAGAGCCCCTCGACCGCTTCCTCCATGGTGGAAAAAGAGAGCAGGCCCGTGCCAGCGGGGACATGTGCGCTCCACCCGGTGTCCTGCACCAGCGCGGGCCGTCCGGCCGCGAGGTAACACGCGGTCCGATCACTGAACCAGCCCGACTGTGTCGAGACGTACGCGTGTTTGGCCACACCGAACTCCGCCTTGGAGCTCTGGATGAAGTCGCGATAGTGTCGCGGCGTGCGCGAGACGCTCATCGCCTGGATCGGCGACCAGCCGTGCGCAGCCAGAAGCTGCTGCGGACCGTTCACCGCGAGCTCGAAGCGAGACGGGGTGCGTCCAGGGAGATCGAGGAAGCGGAGAAACTCACGGTCCTTGTTGCCGTCCACATCCGTGAAGCTCTCCGTGCGCCAGGTCATCACGGTGGTGAACCGGTCCCGGGTGGCCGGTGTCTCGGTGCGCCAGAGGCTGGTGACCACCGGTTGCCAGGTCTTCTCCCAGCGGAACTCGCCGGTGGGCACAGCGCACCGTGGCGTGCCGATGTTGGCGCCGAAGGTGAACAGGTGGTCGAAGTGTCGGAAGAAGTCGACATACCAGGCCACACCCTTCGCGATCGCGAGCTGTGTGAACACCGGGTCCGAGTCGATAAACACCCGCCTGGGAATGCGCGCGTACTCGTCACGCCAAAACCAGGTGCCGCCCGAGAGGTCCACAAAGAGGTCGGCGTCGGCGCAGAAGGCGCGGATCGCCGCCTGTGACAGGCCGTGGTACGTGCCATCGTAGTTGACGTAGCTCCAGCGGTCTCCGAACCCGAACGGCTCGAGCGCGTCGTGGATGTACCGCGTGCCGTATGTCGGGTCCGGCGAGAGTGCGTTCTGCTCCAGGTCGTAGACACACTCGCCAGTGTCCTCAATGTAGCAGACGTCGTGACCCAGCGCCCGCAAACCGACCAGATACATGAGCGAGCACCACGCGACGCCGCCGAACGGGTAGCGTCCGACGATGCTGGAGAACAGGATCTTCATGACACGGCGAGGTCGTGCAGCAGTGCGTCCACCGTCGCGGGCTCATCGAGTGAGCGTCCGACGGCGAGACGCGCGCACATGCCGCGGTACAGATCGCTCGACGTTAGGAGGTCGTCGTGGGTACCGTGCGCCACCACCCGACCCTCGTGCAACACCAGGATACGGGTCGCGTCGCGGATGGTGGACAGCCGGTGCGCGATCACGAGGGTGGTGCGCCCTGTGCGCAGCCGGCGCAGCGCGCCGAACACCGCCTCCTCTGAGATCGCGTCCAGGGACGACGTCGGCTCGTCGAGGATGAGGATCGGCGCGTTCTTCAGCACGGCGCGAGCAATCCCGATCCGCTGTCGCTCACCGCCCGACAGCGACGCCCCGGTCTCGGCAACCTCGGTCCGATAGCCTAACGGCAATCGCTCGACAAAGCTGTGGAGGTGGGCGGCGCGAGCGGCGGCCTCCACATCCGCGTCGGAGGCGTCGAGCCGGCCGTACCGGATGTTGTCGGCGATGGTTCCGGTGAAGATCACCGGGTCCTGCGGTACCAGCGCAATTCTGGCCCGCAGCGACTGCAATGCGTACCGGGAGACGTCGATGCCGTCGACCAGCACCCGACCGCCATCTGGCTCGAAGAGGCGTGGGATCAAGCTCGCAATCGTCGTCTTGCCGGCGCCCGTCAGTCCCACCAGCGCCACCATTTCCCCGGGTCGGGCCTCGAAGCTCACATCGGCGAGCACCGGGCGTTCGCCATCGTAGGAAAAGTCGACGCGGTCGAACCGCACGTAGCCGCTGATACCGATCGCGTCGATGGCCCCTGGGGCGTCCGGGAGCTCGGGCGTGAGGGCGAAGATCTCGCGCACGCGGCGGGCACTGACGGCCGCTTGCTGCAGCGAGCCGGTCGTGCGGGCGATCTCGGAGATCGGGTTGTACACGGCCGCGAGGTAGGCCAGGACGACCAGCAGGCTTCCGATCGTGAGCGTGCCCGCGAGGACGTGGAGACCGCCGACAACGAGGACGAGCGCCGTACCCGCCAGCGTGACCGACGTCACCGTGAGGGAGAAGAGCGACTCCTGCCACGTGAGGCCGAGTCGGGCCCGCATCGTCTCGGTGCCCGAGCGGGAGAATCGCTGCAGCTCATGCCGTTCCCGGGTGAAGCTCTTGACTGCCGCGATCGACGACAGAATCTCGAACGCGCGCTCGATCAGGGTCGACTCCAGCGTTTTCACGCGTTCCGCCCGGTCGGTCATCGTGCGCGAGTAGTGGCGCAGACACAGATACAGGAACGGCGCGACACTCAGCGAGAGCAATGCCAGCGTGGCGTCGAGATAGAGGAGCACCGCGAACATGACGCCCAGGTTGAGTGTGGCAAGCGAGAGCGGGAAGATGCCGCCGATGACAAGGTCGTCCACGCAGTAGGCATCTGCGTCGAGCCGGTAAACCGAGGCGGCCGTTCGCGTCAGGACGTGATGGCGCAGCGGCAGTGCCTGCAGATGGGCCAGCAGCGTCTCCCGCAAGGCGTAGACGATCCGCTGGCCCATGTCGACCTGCATCTGCGTGTGGATCATGCGGACGACCTCGGCGGCGAGTTGCACCAGGAGGCCGGCCACGACGACCACCAGCAGGAGGCCGGCAGCGCGGCCGGCGAGCGCGGCCGGCAGAAGACTCCCGAGGGTCGTGGGCAACGCCGCGCCACCGAGCACGTTGTCCACCATCACCTTGAGCGGCCAGGGCGCCAGTGCGGCCAAACCGATTTCCGTGACAGAGAGGATGACGATGGCCACCGCGCGCCAGCGAAATGGGCGCAGGAACGACAGGGTCCAGGAGACGAGAGTCGCCACGGGATTTCTAGGGCTTGGCCCGCCGGCAGCGGCTGTGCGAGACTTCCTCGGAGTCGTGCCGCCCGAGAGGATGCCGATGACCCGAGTGTACCAGACCCGTTCCTCCCATCGTTGGCCAGGGTTGGTCGTGCTGCTGAGCACGATCCTGGCGCCGGCTGGATTGGCCCAGACACCGGCTGTGGAGAGCCCCTGGTTCGGTGTTCCACTCCCGCCGGTGTTCGAGCCGCACGTCGCACCGGCGATTATCGGCGGCCGCGGTCCGGTGCCGGCCATCGTGCCGCCGGGTGAAGGGGAGTATGTCGAGCTCACCGGCGCGGCGATCCGGGCGGATCTGGAGACGATTGTCCGGTTCTCGAGGGAGAGCCGGGAGCGGCGCGAGATCGGGTCCGGGCAGCTCTGGGGACGGATTACGGGGTTCCCCTCCAGCCGCGACACCATCGCGTGGGCGGCGGAGCAGTTCCGTGCAGCCGGCATCGAGGATGTGGAGCTCCAGGGGTTCGAGCAGGCCGGCGATGCCGCGTTCTGGCTGCCGCTGTCGTGGGAGATGCGGCTGGTCGGCGGCCCCGCCTTCGGCTCGAACAGCGAGGACGTGGTGCTCACCACGGCGATGCCGCTGGCGCCGTCCGCGCTGCCGGTAGGGACGATGACGGCGCCGCTCGTCCACGTCGGCACCGCGAGCGCGGCCGAGCTCGTCCACATCGACGTGCGCGGCAAAATCGCCGTGCAGCACGTGACCCCGCAGGCGCACATGGTGTTCGAGCGGACACCGACCGTGCCACGCGCCCGGGCGCTCTTCGAGCGGGGCGCCGTCGGGGTCATCAACGTCGTCGATCAGCCGGGAAACGAGATGGCCCGGGATTTCAGCAACTGCGGGGGGCCCTGCTTCAACCTCGGCGGGCGAGACGGGGTCTTCCTGGAAACGGTCATGGACCGCGCGGCCGAGGCGGGTGTGCTGGGGCAGCTGCGCGTGCGGCTGAGCCTGGACACCGATCGGCGGTCCGGGCTCTCGGCGCACAACGGGGTCGGGGTCCTCCCCGGTACCGGGCCGACCGACGAGACAATCATCATCAACGCCCACGCCGACGCCTGGTTCGACGGCGCCGGTGACAACGGCGACGGCCTTGCCGTGCTCGTCGCGCTGGCGAGACACTTTGCGGGCGGCGCGTATCGGCCGCGGCGCACCCTCGTGTTCGTGGCGAGCGCCGGCCATCACTCGCCCGGCTTGAACGGACCGCGGCACGTCGTGGCGATGAACCCGGCCCTCGCCGCGCACGCGGTGCTGGCGCTGAACATCGAGCATGTCGCCCAGCGCAACCTCTCGCCCGCGCGGAGTCTCT
Source organism: Acidobacteriota bacterium (assembly GCA_015659035.1). Taxonomy (GTDB): domain Bacteria; phylum Acidobacteriota; class Vicinamibacteria; order Vicinamibacterales; family UBA8438; genus NP936. The sequence continues at coordinate 16,574 of DQNS01000131.1, forward strand.
TCGCGGATGGCTACCGGGAGTTCATCGCCGATTCCGGCGAGGCGCCGATCGTCGCCGGCGTCTCCAACGAGTCGCCGTTTCTCGACGACCTGTTCACACAGGGCGTCGAGCGCTACGGGACCAATTTCGTCTCCGGGCCGTCTACCATGGCCAGCGGCGAGGGCGGCGGCTATCGCGCGCTCGGCGTGGCCATCGTCACGACCATGCAGGCGCCGCCGCTGTACCACACCAGCGGCGAGGTGCTCGACGTCATCTCCACCCCCGGTCTCGAGCGGATCGCCCGCTTTCTCGCCTTCTTCATCAAGCAGGTCGACCAGGCGCCGGTCGCCCAGATCAACCCATAGCCCCGCGCTGCTCGCCGGCACCCCGCTCGCGATGTGGGACCGCGCGAGTGTTATTCGGCCAGCGGATTCACGGTCTTGACACCGGGAAACCGCATGAAGTCGTGGTCCGTGGAGTAGAGGGCGGCACCGCGTTCGATGGCCAGGGCCGCGAGGTGGGCGTCCGAGGTCAGGTTGCCCAGTGTTCCGGCGGTCCTGAGCAGGTTCCGGAGGAGCGGCCAGTGGTTCGGGCCCGGTCCCACCGCTTCGACGTTGCGCAACTCGAGCCAGGAGTCCACATACGCCAGGGCCGCCGTCGAGTGAAGTGGGCGCACCAGGATGCCGTCACGCGTGGTGACGCGCAGAAAGGCCAGCAGCACCATCCAGGCCAGCCCGACAGGCTCCCCACTCGACAGCACATCCTCCAACCAGCGCCGTGCCCGGGCATGGTGCGGCGCATCGGAGTCGACAGCGTAGATCAGCAAGTTCGCGTCGACCAGGATCACTTGCGCAGCTCCAGCTTCCGCGCGATCCCCTCGTCCTCCAGGGCATCGGACAGCTGCAGGGCCTTGTCGAGATTAAAGCCCGGACGGACGCCGCCGAGCGGCGCCGGCTTGAGCCGATAGCGTCGTGGCCGGGTCCGCCGGTGGCCGGCGAGACCGGCGCGAAGCGCCTCGTTGACCACCTGCTTGAACGACCGGCGGGTCCGATGCGCGAGGGTCCGCAGTTCCTCGGCCAGATCGTCGTCGAGTGTCAGCGTTGTCCGCATGAGACATCATATCATCATCAGTGCAAGCATCTAATCATCACCCGTTGGTCTGGGAGCGTCCGTGTCACCGGGATGGGATGTTCGCGTGCAGCCGGTCGTGCCGGTCGGAGGACCGTCGGAACGTGGTGGGGTAGTTCACCAAGAGGACGGTTCAGGACCCCGGCGCACCTTCTGACCGCGACCGGCGCACCCCTACATGTTCGGGGTGACCGCGGCGGGCGTGCGACTCGACCACTAGCACCCGAGGGACGAGCAAAACAACCGGGACCGGGAGGACGACTCGGGTCGCACGACCGCTGTGCTATTGCACGCCCTGCTTCAACGCGTACCGGCCGTCGTGGAAGGCTCCGAAGAGCTCTCCGAGCGCCGGGTGTTCGATTGGTCCGCCGTCGGTGTCGGGTTCGAGATGTCGCTCGGCCACATACGTCGTGTGGCCGCTCTGGTCGACCAGCAGGTGATACCAGGGCTGGTCCTTGGGTGGACGCGAGCGAGCCACCGCGTCGTACCACTCGTCGGTGCCCTGGAAGGTGGCGTCGACGTCGTACACAACGCCCCGGTAGTCGAACCGGTGATGATGGACGACCTGACCGACGAAGAAAGTGGCAATGTGCTCCATGGGAGGCGACAGTAGAATCCGCGGCACTTCAGATACACCCCGGGTATCGGATCTGGAGCTTACATCACTACGGAGCGAGTGTGGAGAGCCGGGATGAGTAGCGAACGCACCCTTTTGGATGAATCCCGCATTACCAGACGTCACGTGCTGCAGGCCTTCGGTGTGCTCGGCGGGTTGTCGCTGGTCATGGGCGCGATGGACGCGTGGGGGCTGATGGGTGCCTCGGCCGCCCAGCGGCCGGCGCTCCAGGGCCGCGGGACGGGTACGCGGGTCATCGTGCTGGGTGCCGGCATCTCCGGGCTCGTGGTGGGATACGAGCTCGGCAAGCGGGGCTACGACTAGCAGGTGCTCGAGGCGCGCGAGTGGGTGAGCGGCCTGCTGGACCATCAAGCGCGGCGCAACGCACACCGAGATCGACGGTGAGACCCAGGTCTGCTGGTTCGATGAGGGGTTGTATCTCAATGGCGGCGCGTGGCGGCTGCCCAACGCCGACACGGGTGTGCTGGGGTACTGTGGCGCGAGGAGTTCGAAAGTGCGTACGCCGTCTGGTGGGAGAAGATCCCTTACAGCCTCGGGGCCTACGGACGCACGCCGGCGCCGAGCCTGCTGGCGCAGCTGGGCAAGCCGGACGGCCGAATCGATGTCGGCTGCGCCGGCGCCAGCCAGCGGCCTGCCTGGATCGAAGGCGGCATCCAGGCCGCCTGGCGGACCGTGGACGCGTTGCACGAGCGTGCGATGCGAGCTAGTCCAGATCGTCGCGGCTGAACACACGGGGTAGACTGGGGTCGGCGTGCGTGTCGGCGACCGCGCGAACGCGGTCGACGAGACGGCTGCGCGTCTCGCGGAGCTCTTCAACTTCCTGCGAAAACCGACTCAGCTTCAGGTTGGTCAGGGTGGCGAGGGTCATGTTCGCCTGCACCTCGACGACCTTGATGAACGCGAGGAAGCTCAGTGGCAGCACCGTCGTGACCGCCGCTCCCCACCAGAGTTCGAAATTGAGACCCACGACGGCTCCCGCTCCGATGTAGACGAACGGCAGCAGCAGCACTGACGTGATCACTTTCAAGGTCGCCACGTCGTCCCGGTCGTCGCTGAGACGCTCGCCCGCGGTCATGGCGACCCATCCGACGGGCAGATGGAACAGGGCGCCCGGTATCGCCAGCGGGAGGAGGGCGATCACGGCCACGCTCCGCCAGAGCACCCCCTTCCACGCCTCGAGGACGCCCAGCGACTCCCGCAGGTGGTGGTCCTGGAGACCGAGCAGGTCGAGGTGCGCCTGGTAGTCCTCCACGTCGCCACGCAGCCGCTGGATGTCCGGGTCGGCGGCGGTGGCGAGATAGCGCTCCACGAAACGACGGCTGAGCTCGACGTAGGTGCCCGGCGTCAGATGGACCGACGCCGGCTTGTAGAGTCGCCGGGCGGCGTGAATGAAGCGGAGCGTCTCCCAGTCGGGTGCGTTGAGTGTGACTTTTGCCAGCTCTCCCGCAACGTGGTCCGTGAACGCGTGGACCGTGTCGACCTCCGATGTTGCATAGGCCTCCAGCCATTCTTCGTCGACGACGATCGGCTCGCCGAAGTGGAGCAGCGCCTGACTGCGAAAGCGATGCCGATGCGTGTAGGTGAGGCCGCAGGGCACGAGCGTCACGCGCACCTTGCGACGGGCGGCCACCGCGAGGGCGATGCGGGCAGTGCCGGTCTTCAGCCGGACCAACTGGCTGCCGGTGTGGCTGATCCCCTCTGGAAAGATGCCCATGCAGCTCCCGGCCTCGAGCACCTCGAACAGCCTCGCGAACGCCGCCTCGTTGCTCGCCGCATCAGGGTGCTCCGCGCGCAGATACACGGGCACCGCTCCGAGGGTGTCGAGAAACGTGGACATGAGCGGATACCGCCGGAGCTTGGCGTTCGCCATGAAATGGACCGGCCGACGACCGCACATCGTGGCCACGACGAACCCGTCCATGAGGGCATTGGGATGGTTGCCCGCGAAGATGACGGCCCCTTCGGCGGGCACGTGCTCGCGTCCGACCACCTCGATTCGGCGGAAGAACGTGTTCACCACCAGGCGGATGAACCAGACGAGAACCCGATAGGACGGACCGACCGTGCCCACAACTGCGGACACTATAGTCCGCTTCTCGTATCTGACCCGCCGGTTGATGCCGGCGACCGGTGAGCTTGTAGGAGCGCCACGACCGTCTCAACGGTCCCGGTCGGCTTAGCGCCCGGTCAAGAAGCACTTCACATTTCTGGCCGCCGATCCATCCCGTCTGGCGGCGTTGCTCGTCGGTCGAATACGGCCTGTATGTTGCCTCCTGGCGCCTTGCCAGCCGGGCGCCTCGACGCCCACAACATGCGAACTTATTCTTGACCGGACCCTTAGAACCGGAACCGGACGCCGGCGAAGGCGCTGCGCGGCGCGCCGGGGCTGACGAACCTGGGGTCGGCGGCGCCGGGCGCCTCCTCGAGCTCGATCTCGATCTCGGCCAGCACCCCGAACGTCTCGTACTCGGTGTCGAGCAGGTTGTCCACGCGCAGGAACAGGACGACGCCGTCGGTGGCCTGATACGCGGTGCGCAGGTTGAGGAGGCCGTAGCCATCGACCTCGGCCTGGTTGTTCCCTTCGTCGCCGACAAACACCCGGCTCGACGTCAGGATCGTTTCCACCGCGACATCCCAGGCGCTGGTGAGCGCGACACCGACGCCGGCCTTCACGCTGTGTCGAGGGATACCGGGCAATCGGTCGCCCGGCGTGACCGCGATCGTCCCCGCCGCGGTGACGGCGTCGTTGATCGCCGCGTTGCTCGGGAGCGTGAGCGGCGACTCGAAGGTGGCCTGCACCAGCCCGTAGCTTGCGAACCAGTCGACACGGTCGATGCTGCCACTCAGCTCGGCATCGAGACCCACACGCAAGGTGTCGCCGCCGTTCTGGAAGAAGCCTGTGCCGCGCAGCTCGGGCGAGGCGACAAAGAGGATGTCGTCTGCGATCCGGGTCCGGTAGACCGTGGCGGACCACTCGACGCGCTGCCCGTTCGAGCCGCCGGCCCGGCCACGCGCCCCACCCTCCACCGATCGGGCCACCGCCTGTTCGAGCGGCGGGTCGGAGACGAAGGCGTTGGGGACCCGGCATGGTTCATTCGGGTCAGCACAACTCAGCTCGGCCGCCGTCGGGGCTCGGTTCGACTCGGCATAGCGGCCGAACACCGAGACGGCGTCGCCGGTCTGAACCACCAGTCCGGCGGCCGGGTTGAACCGGGAGAACGTGTGCGTGCCGTTGAGCGAGGTGCCGAGCCGGTCCAGAATCGCGATCTGCGCGTCGTTGTACCGGCCGGAGACGGTCAGGTGGACCCGGTCGCTCAGCGACAGGGTGTCGCTGAAATAGAGTCCGAACGCCCGATTTTCGGTGTCGATTGCGGTGTTGAACAGGTCGTCCGGCGCGTGTTCGAAGATCCCCACGAAGAGACCGGACCCCGCCACGCTGCGGTCGTTCCTCAGGGTGCCCACCTCGCTGTTGAACGTGAAGTCGACCGTCGCCAGGTCGGCGGTGGCGCCGAACAGCAGCACGTTGTCGCGGTTTCCGACCGCAGTTGTCGTGGCGGTCTGGAACGCCGCGCCGTATCCCCGGGTCTGGGTGCTGGTCCGATTGAACGCCGCGTCCCCGGCCGCGTCCTCCGTGGTGATGAACCGTCCGGTCACGACGTCGACCAGCGGATCGCCGACCGCCTGCGCGTCGAGCGCAACCCGTTCGGTGGCATCATCATCGTCGTCGGTGCCGGTGCACAGTGTCGTCGCCGGGGCGCCCGACGGCAGCACGTCGTCGTCGCAGACGCTGAACTCTGCCTCGTCGCCGTTCAGCGTGCGTCGGTCGAGGTCACGGTAGTAGCCGGTGAGCTGGACGGACCACGTCGGCGATACGATGACGTTGAGACGGCCCTGTGTGAGCACGAGCTGGTTCTGGGTTGTGTCGGGGAACGTGAACACCGCCGCGCGGTCGACCGCCAGCAGCTCGACCGGCGCCGGGCCGTGACCGTTCAGACTCGTGTCGGCGAACGTGACGGTCACTCCGGCGTTCAGACGGCCGTTGCGATAGCCGAGGTCGGCCACCGCCTGCGTGACCGTAGAATCGGAGGCGGGGCGCCAGCCAGATTCGTCGAACCGGGTCGTGCCGAGATACACCGCCCACGGGCCCCGGCTGGCGCCGAGCTCGGCGGTGCCGGTGAACCGTCCGAACGAGCCCCCGGAAAGCTCGCCTCGGAACCCGCGGTTGTCGAATCCGTTCTTCAGGCGCAACGCCAGCGCACCACCCAGGGCGTTCAATCCGAATATCGGCTCGGCGCCGGCGCTCAGCTGCAACCGGTCGAGCGCGAACAGCGGCATCAGGTCGAACTGCACCGTGTCACCAAATGGCTCGTTGATGCGGACGCCGTTCTGATAGACCGCAATGCCCTGCGGCAGGCCGAGCAGGGGTGAGGCGGTGAAGCCACGGAACCGCAGGGTGGGTTGGAAGATGTTGGTCGTGGTGTCTTCGAGGCTGATGGCGCCGAGGCGCTCGTTGAGCCCGCTGCTGAGTGACGCCGTGCCGTGTGTGCCGAGCTCGTCGGACGCGATCACGGACACGGTGGCCGCGACGATCTCGCTGTCGACCGGGGCGCCGAGCAGCGGCGAGACGGCCACGACATCGATCTGCTGTGCGAACGGCGCCAGCCCCAACTCGACAACGACCGCGCGTCGCTCGCCGGCCCCGAGCCTCACCTCGCGCTGCGCGGACTGGAACCCAGACAGCGTGAAGGTGAGGGTGTAGACCCCAGACGACAGGGAGGCGAATCGATACTCGCCGCGTAGGTCGGTCGTGATGACGACCGGTCCCGGCAGCGCTGGTGCGTTCAGCACGACCGTGACCCCGACGAGGGCGCTGTCCTGCTGGTCGACAACCTGGCCCTCGAGGACCGCCTCCTGCGCGTGGGCGGCCGGAGCGACGGCGAGCAACCCCAGCGACAGGATTGCCGTAGCGCAGGCCTGCCTTGCCCCACGGATGTTTGCCCAGGTGCGCTCCGGTCTCGTGTGCATGCCGATGAGATCTGGACGTGCGGCAGTCCGGCCGGCCGGGATTCGGTACAGGGCAGGTATGATACCGAATCATGGTGGCAGGATGGTTTGCGACAGGTGCCGCATTGTGTGGGCTGGGGGTCCTGATCGGGGCGTTCGGCGCCCACGGCCTTCGTGACCGGCTGACCCCGGACATGCTGGCTGTTTTCGAGACCGGGGTCCGCTATCACCTAACCCACGCGCTTGGGTTGCTGGCGGTCGCGTGGGCGGCATCACGCTGGCCGAACGCCTGGACAGGGTCGGCCGGCTGGCTGTTCGTGGCCGGCATCGTTGTGTTCTCCGGCAGCCTCTATCTGCTCGCGGTGACCGGTGTCCGCTGGCTTGGGGCGATCACGCCGATCGGCGGGCTCTGTCTCATCGCTGGCTGGGTCGTGCTGGGGGTCGGCGCACTCCGCGGCGCAAGTTGACCTCGAACCCTTGCTACCGTAGCCGGAGTTGCCCGCGCCGGTGCCGCGGCCCTTCAGGGCCCCTTCCTCAATTCCCCAGGTGCTCCCGGAAGAACGCCACCGTGCGCGGCCAGGCCTGCTCGGCCGCGCGCTTGTTGGCGCCGTCACGGGCCTCTTGGGCACGCAGGAAGCCGTGGCCCGCGCCCTCGTAGATGATCGGCTCGTAGGACTTGCCGCCGCTGGCCATCGCTGCCTCGGCCCTCGGAATGGTCGAGTTCACCCGCTCGTCGTCCCCGCCGTAGAGCCCGAGCACTGGGGCGTTCACCCGGTCGTAGTCCGCGGCCTCGGCGGGCGACGTACCGTAATACGCCACGGCCGCGTTCAACCCTGGCTGGTCCAACGCGTAGGCGAAGCTCGCACCCCCACCCCAGCAAAACCCGACCGTGCCGAGACGACCGTTGCCGGCCGGGATAGCGAGCGCGTAGGTCCGGACGGCGTTCAGCCGCCGGGTCCGCTCGTCCGGCTCGAGCGTGCGGATGGTCGCGATGACGTTGTCGCGCTCTCCGAGCGAAGCGGTGCCGCCGCCGTCCGGTCCCATACCCGAGAGCAGGTCGGGGGCAACCGCAATGAGACCCTCGGCCGCGAACTGGTCGGCCACACCCCGGATCCAGTCGGTCAGCCCGTAGATCTCATGGATGACCAGCACCACCGGCGCGCTGTCGGACCGTTCCGGATAGACGACCCACGTGCTGATCGGCACATCGCTGCCGGGTAGCGCCACGTCGACCCATTCGCCGTGCCGCGGTGAGGTATTGAGCGCATCGGGCGCGGTTTCCTCGGTAGGAGGCAACGCGTTGGCTGGTGACGGCGCTGGTGCCGCCGCCGCTGGGGCGGCATCGGCCGCCGTTGGCGGGGCGGCCTCTTCAGGCGCGGACCCACAGGCGATCCCCGCCGCGCAGATGGCCACCATCGACCCAATCACCAGTCCTCGTCTGATGTCCAGCATGTCGTTCTCCTCTCTAGAACACGGTTACGGGTGGGGCGCCTCGCGGGAGCACGCCTACGCGTTCGGCCTGCCGGCTTAACACCTGGAGTGCGACGCGCCCCGAGTCGCCCAGGTCGGTTGTCCATTCGTTGACATACAGGTCGACGTGCTTGAACAGCACGCTGTCGGTCAGCTCCTGCGCGTGGCGCCGCATGGTCGGGACGGTGTCGTTCCGGTGGGCCAAGGCGTGTGCGAGCGAGTCGCGGAGCACCTCGATCACGGTCCGGATCAGTGCGTCTCCCAGGCTGTGTCGCGCCAGGATGCCGCCGAGCGGCAACGGGGCAGAGGTCTCGCGCTCCCACACGTCGCCCAGATCTTCGACCAGCGCGAGACCGTGCTCCTGCCAGGTGAATCGGCCTTCGTGGATGCAGACACCGAAGTCGGCGGCGCCGGTCTCGAGCGCCGGCATGATCTCGGAGAACACGACCTGTTCCGGTTTTCCCTCGCCCGCATGAAACAGGCGGTACAGCAGGGTGGCGGTTGTGTGTTCGCCAGGGCAGAGCACCCGAGCGGTGCTCGTCCCTCGGTCGGTTGTGACCGGGTCCCGTGGGTGGGTGCCGGAACGCGCCGCCAGCAACAGGGGGCCGACGCCGAACCCGAGCGCCGAACCGACGGGCAGGACGCCCAGGTCGCCCGCCAGCAACAGCGCGGCATGAAAGCTCGCCTTCGCCACATCGAAGTCGCCGGCGAACAGCCGTCGGTTCAGCTCCTCGACATCGAGCAGCTCAACGCGAAAATCCAGCCCTCGGAGGTCGACCCGCTTCTCGAGAATGCCGTGGAACGCGAACGTGTCGTTCGGGCAGGTGGAGATGCCCAGGTGAATCGCCGTCACTAGCTGTCCCAGCTTGGTCGGCGGAGCAGGTCGCTCACGATCAGCCATGCCGCATTGAGGGCTTCGGGGATCTGCCAGCGCTCGAAATCACGATCCCCGACTTCGTTCGAGATCCCCCGAGCGATCGCCAACGGCACACCGGCCAGCCGGCATGCCAGCGCGACGGCGAATCCCTCCATGTCCTCGGCGACCGCGCCAGGATACTGTTCCAGTCGCTGCCGGGCTTCCTCGGGCGACGTCGAGCCCGTGCAACACGTGAGCAGCTGCCCGGCGGCGGGTGGGACAGGCGTGTTCAGGGTCAAGTCGTCGGAGTTCTCCCGACCCCGGCCGTCTTTCTGCCAGTGTTGCCACCCGAGGGCGGCCGCCGACACGAACCCCGACACAACGCCGACACCGACGCCGTGCATGACGACACTCGGGAAGACGGCCGCCGTGCCGACCGGCAGCCCGGTCGGGTCGAACGTGCCGGCGATGCCCGCCAAGATCACACGCTCCGGTTGGTGTCGTGCAATCAGGCTGGCCGCGCGTGCCGCCGCCGCAACCGGCCCGAATCCACACAGCTCGCACGGTGCGTCGGTGCCGAACCCAGGTTGACCCGCGAGCTGTCGTCGCTCGATCTCGGTCGGGACCAGCAGCAGGGTGTGTGGCGCGTCCTTCACGTCACCCCTTTTTTTCGCGGCGGGCCACACCGCTCTCGCGGGCCGCAGTTGCCACGGCCTGCGCGACTGCTTTGACGACTGCCTTGTTGAAGACGCTCGGGATGATGTAGTCCTCGTGCAGCTCGTCGGTCGGGATGACCTCCGCGATGGCGTGGGCCGCCGCCCGCTTCATTTCTTCGTTGATGGTCGTGGCGCGCGCATCGAGGGCGCCGCGGAACACGCCAGGGAACGCGAGCACGTTGTTGATCTGGTTGGGATAGTCCGAACGCCCGGTCGCCATGATCCGAACGTGTGGCGCCGCTGTCTCCGGCATGATCTCCGGTGTTGGATTCGCCATGGCGAACACCACGGCGTCGCGGTTCATCGTCTTCAGCATCGGCACCGTCAGGACCCCTGGCGCCGACAGCCCCACGAAGACGTCGGCGCCCTCGATGACCTCTGCCAGCGAGCCGCGTTCATCGTTGGGGTTCGTGTGGTCGGCATACCACTGCTTCATGAAGTTCATGTTCTCGGTGCGGCCTCGGTAGACCGCCCCGCGGCGGTCGCAGCCGATGAGGTTGGTGACGCCATAGTCCATGAAGATCTTGCTGACGGTGACACCGGCTGCACCGACGCCGCTGAAGACGACCTTCAGGTCGTCCGGGTTCTTGTTGACGAGTCGCAGTGCGTTGATCAACGGCGCCAGGGTCACGATAGCGGTGCCGTGCTGGTCGTCGTGGAAGACCGGGATGTCGAGCCGCGCTCTCAGTCGTTTCTCGATCTCGAAACAACGGGGCGCTGCGATGTCTTCGAGGTTGATGCCGCCAAACGCCGTGGCGAGGTGGCTCACGGTTTCGACGATCCCGTCGGTATCGGTGGTGTTGATCGCCAGCGGGAAGGCGTCGACCCCGGCGAACTCCTTGAAGAGCGCACACTTGCCTTCCATGACCGGCATGGCAGCTGCGGGACCGATGTTGCCGAGCCCCAGGACGGCCGTTCCGTCGGTGATGACCGCCACCGTGTTCTTCTTGATGGTCAACGAGTAGGCATCCTCGGGCCGTGCGTGAATGGCCATGCAGACGCGCGCGACCCCGGGGGTATACACCATCGACAGGTCGTCCCGTGTCCGGATCGGCACCCGGCTCACCACTTCGATCTTGCCACCGAGGTGCAGCAGGAACGTCCGGTCGGAGGAGTGGAGCAGGGTGAAGTCGTCGAGGGCGCGGATGCCGGCGATCAGCGCGGCGGCGTGCTCGTCGTCCCGGCAGTTGACGGTCAGGTCGCGCACCATGAGGCCGTCCCCGACGGACACGAGGTCCACGGCGCCGATGTCGCCGCCGAGCCGGCCGACCTCGGAGGCCAGTCGCCCCAGCATGCCGTTGTCGTTCTTGAACTGCACGCGGATCGTCAGGCTGTTGCTGACGTTCGGGGTGTTACCCATGAGGTCTGTTGTCCTCCGCAGGAAAACGATCGCACTCCAGTGTAACGCGGGTCCACCCGTATGAACCTTGCGGGCCACGCGCGGCAACTGGGTCTGGACCTCGCCATCGACCGGAGTGACACCACGGTCATTCTGGACGTCGAGCTGGACGTCAGCCAGCGCTGACGATCGAGGCGAATCTGTCGCGCCGGGCCGACTTTTCCAGCGACCTGTCGGTGACGATGCAGCAGAGCGGCCGAAAGTTGCACGGGACGATCAACGGCGGCGGGCCACGGCTGCGGATCGAGGCGGACCGGAGCGACATCCGGCTGCGCACGAACTAGGCGCGCAGGTCGTAGCAGAGCAGCCTTGGGCTGGCGCCGGTCAGCAGGTCCCGGCTGTTCTGGACGACGTAGAGCAGGCCGCGGCTGAGCACCGGTAACGTCCACGACTCGCTGGCGGCGGCAAACCACGCCCGGGACACTTCCCGGTAGCCGTCGGGTGTCAGATCCAGCCACAACAGGTGACCGAGCTCGCCGATAGCCAGGAACTGGCCGTCCACCGCGAGCAACGATCCGCGGCCCGTTCCCAATATCGCCTGCCGCTGCCGGCCGGCCTGCTCGAAAGTCTCGGTCCACCGCGGCGCCTCACGCCAGACCACGCGGCCATCGGCAGCGTCGATACAGGCCAGCGACGCGTCACCCTGGTTCCGCCCGTCGAAGCCGTAGAGATACCCGTCCTTGTGGATCGGCGTGTTGAAGTGCAGCGCGAACGCCTGCGTGGTCCAGACCACCTCGGGCGTGAAGTCGGGGCGCACACGCACCAGCGCGCCGCCGGTCCGATAGCTGGCCGAGATGAACACCGTGTCGTCGAAGACGACCGGGCAGGAGGCGTTGACCGATTCGTAGGTGCGGCTGCGGAACGGGAACGCGAAGTCGATCTCGCCGTCGGCCGGGTCGATCGACAGCAGGCCTCCGGTCGGCGGCGTCGATTCGCCGCCGGCGAACACCAGCACCCGCCGTTCGCCGTGCAGGGTTGCCGGCACCGGTGAGGCGTAGCTCGGGCCCCACTCGCCGGCGCGCCATACCTCGCGTCCGGTCGCCCCGTCGAACGCCACCACACA
>DQNS01000136.1 GCA_015659035.1 Acidobacteriota bacterium
ACGGTGAAGCTGCCGTCCCGGTGCGCCTCGACCTTGAGCCAGTTGGCGGGACCGCTGTGCACGGGCGGCGGACCGGCGTTGGAGCCGCGCCGCGGCGCCGGCATCGGCGCCAGGGGCATCGCCGCAGGCTGGTCGTCGAACAGGTTGGCGATGAACATCCCGGGCACCGTGTATTCCTGCCCGCTCAGCACCGAGAAGTGCAGCTGCCAGAGGTCCTCCAGGCCGGGGATCGTATGCAGGATGGTCATCGTCTCGGGTGCTCCGCCCTTGCGCGTCCCGTTGTTCAGGAGCGCTACGCGCGGCGCGATCGCGTGGAGCAGCGCCGCGGAGTTCGAGGTTCCTAGCCCATGGTGCGAGACGATGTGCAGATCGACTGTGCCGATCAGGTTTGCCGGACACATCAGCGCGAACTCTTTGTTGACCGTCAGGTCGCCCAGATGCAGCCCGCGAAACTGGCCGAAGACGAAATGGATGCCGACCGATTGCGCGTTTTCGCCACGGTCCTCGGCCTGCGGTTCGAACGCCGCGCAGTACGGGTTCGACCCACTGCCACCCGACAGCGGTGTCTGGATCACCTGCCCACCAGCAGCCATGATTGTGACCTCCACGCCGGCAAGCGCCACGGTGTCGCCGGGCTGCGCCACCGTGTGGCGGGCCGCGCTGTACAGCTCGCGGTAGGGCCCGTCGAGGAACGTGTTGGTCCTCTCGTTGTCCTCGACACTCGGACCGTGATCGATGAAGTGCCGGATCGGGATCCGCGTGGCCAGCTCGCTCATGCCGCCGTAGTGGTCACCGTGGTAGTGGGTCGTGATCAGATGGTCGATCTCGGTCAGTCCGGCATCCTCGACCGCCGCCATGATGCGGCCCACGTCCCGGTCGGCGTTCGCGCCGCCATTACCGGTGTCGATCAGCAGCGACCCGCCCTCCGGCGAGACGAAGAGCGTCGCGTTGCCGCCCTCCACATCGACGAGATAAATCCGCAATGCGTCCTCGGTCTGCGACTGCGCCGACGCCGACGTGGTCGCGAGAGCCAGGGCTAACGAGAGCCGGAAGAGTGTGCGCATGAGGTCCTCCGAGGTTGAGAGATTCAAGCTACTCTAACTCCAATACTCACCTCGGTTTCCCCTGCGCTTCGGTATCACCGAGGTCCGCCTGCGCGTGTGATCGCGGCTGCGACTCACTCGCCCTCTTCCGGAAGCCTGAGCGCGATCAACCCCGGTGCCTCACCGCCGACGGTGAGCGCGATGTGTTGGCGGCCGTCCAGCATGTAGGTCATCGGCGTGCCGATCGCGCCGCTCGGCAGATCGATCGCGGCGACCACCGCTCCCGTGGCCTTGTCGTAGGCGACCAGTTGCGGACCGCCGTCGGTGCCCCCGGTCGTCAGCGCGTGCACGAGCAGCGTCTTGGTCAGCAGCGGTCCGCTCCGGCTGTCGTCACCACCCAGTGGCGGGAGATCGAGATCGCGCAGGAGCGGATGGTTGCGAAGGCGGTCGCCGTTGCCGAGCGGCGTCATCCAGAGGTGCTCGCCGGTGTTCATGTCGATGGCGGTCATCCGTGAGTAGGGCGGCTTCCAGAGCGGCAGCCCCTGCGGCATCTGCGGCCGGCGGCGCGGGTTTCCCGCCTCCAAAAACTCAGCACCGCCCCGACTGAGGATGTAGCGCAGCGTCGACGGCTCGCCGGGCTCTGGGTCGCGGAAGCGCATGATCGAGTGCACGTTTCTGGACGGGACGTAGAGGATGCCGGTCTGGGGGTCGACGGCCGCGCCCGACCAGTTGGCGCCGCCCCCGGCGCTGGGCCGAAAGATCGTGCCGCGCAACGAGAGCGGCGTGTAGAGCGGGCCCAAGCGGAATCCCTCTACTGCGTCCACCGCCATCTGACGGATCTCGGGCGTGAAATCGACGAGGTCCTCGATCGTGGCGCCCTGCATGTCGAAGGCGGGTGGCTTCGTGGGAAACGGTTGGGTTGGCGACAGGATCTCGCCGTCTAGATCAGTGTCGGTGGCGACCGCCCGCTCCTCGATCGGCCAGATCGGTTCTCCGGTGACGCGGTCGAACGCATAGACGAACCCCTGCTTGGTCACCTGCGCGACCGCCTTCACCCTGCGGCCGTCGACCGTGATGTCCAGCAGGTTCGGCGCGGTCGGGTTGTCGTAGTCCCAGACGCCGTGATGCACCATCTGGAAGTGCCACACGCGTTGTCCGGTCTCGATGTCGACGCAGACCAGGCTCTCGGCAAATAGGTTGTCACCCGGCCGATGGCCGCCGTAGTAGTCGGACGTCGGCGTGCTGGTCGGCAGATAGACATACCCGAGCTCGGGGTCCGCGCTCATGTTCGACCAGCTGTTGGCGTTTCCCGAGTAGCGCCACGACTCGTTCAGCCAGGTGTCGACACCGAACGCGTCGGCGCTTTGTGGCACGTTGTGGAAGTCCCACCGGTGCCGCCCGGTTCGCGCGTCGTAGGCGCGCGCGAACCCCGGGGGCATTTCCTTGGTGATGCTGAAGTCGTTGATCGAGGAGCCGACGATGATCGTATCGCCTACGACCAGCGGGGCCGACTGGGAGGAGAGCGGCAGCAGATTGAGGTTGTCGCGCTGCCCACGGGTGGCCCGCGGGAGGCCGTCCGTCAGATCGACACGCCCGTTGTTCCCGAACTCGGCGGCGGGCAGCCCGGTCTTCGCGTCGACAGCCACCAGATAGCCGTCGCCCGTCCCCCACACGATCCGCGCCTGGCCCGCGTTCTCCCAGTAGGCCACCCCGCGGTGGGTCCACGGCGCGGGTGCGGGGGTTCCGGCCTCGTAGATTTTCGGGTCGTGGACCCACCGCGTCTCACCCGTCCGGGCATCGATCGCCGCCGCCTGATAGAGCGGCGTGCTCAGATACAGCACGCCGTCGACCATGAGCGGGGTCGCCACCAGGCGTCCGATGCGCGGTCGGGTCACCCAGCGGTCGGGCTCGGCCGCCTCGAGCAGGTCGAAGAGCGTCGCGGCGGCGACGAGTGAGGCTCCCTGCTCATCTTCGTACACGAGGTGCGTGTCGGCGGTGCGCCAGCGCCAGGCGACCTCGAGGTCGCCGAAGTTGTCGGCGGTGATCTGGTCGAGTGGCGCGTACTTCGTGCTGAAGGTGTCGGCGGCATACGAGCGCCACTCGCCGTCGGTCGTTCCCTGCTGCGCGTCAGCCGACGCAGCCGACAGCCACACAACCACGAGTGTCGCGGCCGTCATTGCCAGTTTGGCCCGTGTCTGCTGTCTCATCCGCCCAACGCTCCTTGCAGACATTCTCGTCGCGCTCCTGGTGCTGGTCAACCTGGTGCGGTCCTCCGAGAGCTCAGTTTTCTTCCTGGTGGTGTGGAATCGCGGGGCACGGGATACAATGCCGGTTCCCCAGGATTCCGACCCGGAGGGTGAGACGTGATGCGTTCGAAGCGGCTGACGTTAGTGTTCGGCGTCGCGCTCTGCACCATGCCGCTAACGCAGTGCGGCGGGAGCAGTGCCCCGGAGGAGAGCGACGCTCCACAGGCGATGACGCCGGCCGACGCCGGGGACTGGCCGATGTATCGCCATGACTTGGCCGCCACCGGCTATTCGCCGCTGGCCGAGATCACGACCTCCAACGTCGCCGACCTGACCGCGGTCTGGACCTATTCTTTGGACGCCGAGGAGTCCGCCGGGCGAGGACCGAGCTCGCAGGCGACGCCGATCGTCGTCGACGGCGTCATGTATCTGCCGGCGGCCGACCGTGTGGTCGCGCTCGACCCGGACACGGGCAGTGAGATCTGGCGGCATCCGGTCGCCGACGGCACGCCGTCGCGACGTGGTGTGTCCTATTGGCCTGGCGATGACGCGACACCGGCGCGCATCATCGTGACCTCCAGCACCCGGTTGCTCGCACTCGATGCAGCCACCGGCGCATCGATCGAGAGCTTCGGGCAGGGCGGCGAAACCGACATGGGGGTGCCATACAACTCGGTCCCGCTCGTTTACGGGGACATCGTCGTGGTCGGCGCCAACACGCCGCGCGGCGCCCCCGGCGGCGTCGGCAACGCCCGCGCCTTCAGCGCGCGCACCGGCGACAAAGTGTGGGAGTTCAGCTCGGTGCCGCAGCCGGGTGAGCCGGGGCACGACACGTGGGAGGGAGACAGCTGGCGCGACCGCCTCGGTGTCAACGCGTGGCCGTTCTACTTTTCGATGGACGAGGAGCGGGGCCTGCTGTATCTGCCACTGGCGTCACCCATTCCGGCCGACTACGGCGGCGACCGAGGGGGTGACAACCTCTACGGAAACTCGGTGGTCGCGGTGGACATCGAGACCGGCGCGTATCGGTGGCACTTCCAGACCATCCGTCACGATCTGTGGGACGCCGACCCACCCGCGCCGCCTGCCCTGTTCGATATCCCTCGTGACGGTGGCTCGATTCCGGCGCTCGGTGTGACCACGAAGTCCGGCTACCTGTATATGCTGAACCGGGAGACCGGCGAGCCGATCTACGGCGTCGAGGATATTCAGGTAGCGGCGAGCGACGTGCCGGGCGAGCAGGCCGCCGCGACGCAGCCGGTCCCGGTCAAGCCACGGGGGTTGGCACGCCTCCGCTTCGAGCTGGACGATCTGGTCACCGCCGAGGACACATCGGCCGAGCACGCCGCAGCGTGCGGGGAGCTGGTCGAAAGCCTGGGCGAGCTCCACAACGCCGGTCCGTTCACGCCCTGGGTGTATCGTGCCGCGGGCGCGCCGCCCCGGACCACGATCTCGTTCCCTGGGGGGGTCGGCGGTCCGAACTGGGGTGGGCCGGCGTTCGACCCCGCCACCGGCTATGTGTTCGTGGCGACGCAGGACCTCGGTCTGCTGGGGTGGATGGAGGCGGCGCCAGACGGCGAACCTGTGCCCTACGTCAAACGTGCTCCCCGTCCGTCCAGCTTCACCGTCCGGATCGGTGACGCGACCCTACCATGCCAGAAACCGCCCTGGGGTCGGCTGACGGCGGTCGATGCCTCGACCGGCGACATTGCGTGGCAGAGCACACTCGGCATCACCGACCAGCTACCGGCGGGCAAGCAGGACACGGGCCGCCCGATCCGCGCGGCCGCCATCGTTACCGGCAGTGGTCTGCTGTTTGTAGCGGGGACCGACGACAACCGCCTGCGCGCCTTCGAAGCAACGACCGGCCGTGAGGTCTGGGTGGTCACGCTGGACGGGTTCGGCAACGCCAACCCGATCACCTACCTTGGCGGCGACGGGAAGCAATATGTGGCGATCGCCGCCTCCGATACGCTGGTGGCGTTCGGGTTGCCATGATCGTGGTCCGTACACGTGTGGGGAGGTATACCGATGACCATTTCTAGACGTCAGGTGATCGCTCTTTCAGGCTCTACGTTGGCCGGACTGTCCTTGGGCGTCGTGAGGCCGGAGAGCCTGCACGCCGCCGCGGCCCAAGGGCAGGACGACTGGCCGGACCGGCTCGTGGAACGGCCGCTACGCGACGGGTTTCCGGCGCCGCTCCCACTCAACGCCGACGGCTCGGCGCCCGAGCACCCGGAGAGTGCGGCCGGGCCGATCAGCGACCCGCTGATGTGGCGCACGCAGGGTCGGCAGACACCGGAGATCGAGTTCGACTACCGGCAGATGCAGATCAAGGTGGATACGCGCGGTCTCGCGAGACTCGCCGGCACACTGCGTTTCTCGGATCTGGAGCAGCTCCCAAGAGTGTCGCACACCTTTCTGCTGCAGTGCGGTGCGCCCAATCCGCGCGGCATCGTGAAGTGGACCGGTGTCCGCTTCAGTGATTTCGCCGACATGCTCGGTCTGGTCCAGGGGGTGCACTACTGTCGTTTCGTCGCCTCCGACCGCTTCTACGCCGACGAGCCGTTGACGACCCTGCGGCACCCGCAGGTGATGCTGGCGTGGATGATGAACGACGAGCCGATTCCGGGACGCCACGGCGCGCCGTTGCGGCTGATCATCCCGTTCCGGTACGGGAACCGGAGCGTCAAGGCGATCACCGAGATGACGTTCTCGACCCCGGGTCCGCGCATGCCGCCGTTGCCGGCCTGATGTCGGCGCCGAGAATCGAACAGCCAGCGATGAAAGTCTGGCGGCGTCGCTAGTTTGAGCTCTTCTCAATGAGCTCAGAGGTCTGTTGTGGGAGGTCGTACTGAAACACGAAACTGAGCGTGAGTAACAGGGCGGCCACCGAGAGCGCTACGGCCCCGCGAACGTGACGCGTGCGCACCGGTTTTACGCTCCTTCTCTGAAGGCTCTGTGTCAAGCCGGCTTAGGAGATGTCTAGTCGCTCGCCGAGCGTTGAGCGACCACGCCGCTGGCGATGAGCGCGTCGATCTCGTCCCCGCCAAGACCCCAGTCGGCGAGCGCGTCGCGCGTGTGCTCGCCGGCCGCCACCGGCGGACTCCGGATGGCGCTCGGCGTGCGGCTGAATCGCGGCGCGGCGTTCGGTTGCCAGCGGCCATCGTGTTCCACAAAGGTTGCCCGCGCCCGGTTGTGGGGGTGATGCGGGGCTTCCTCCATGTTCAGCACCGGTGCGAAACAGGCGTCGGTCCCTTCGAGCAGGGTGGTCCACTCCTCGCGCGTCCGGGTCTTGATCAGCGCGGCCAGCTTAGACTTGAGCGCCGGCCAGTCCTCGCGCTCCCTGGAGTACGGGAGCGTGTCTGGCTCTATGCCAAGGTGTCGGAGCAGCGTCGCGTAGAACCGCGGTTCGATGGGTGCCAGCGCAATGTATTTGCCATCGCTGGTCTCGTAGACGTCGTAGAAGTGGGCGCCGCCGTCGAGGACGTTGACACCGCGCTCGTCGTTGATGAGGCCGGCGCTGCGCAGGCCGTAGAGGGCGGTCATCAACGAGGCCGCGCCGTCGACCATCGCCGCATCCACGACCTGTCCGTGCCCCGAACGCCGGGCCTCGAACAGCGCCGCGACCACACCGAGCGCCAGATACAAGGCGCCACCGCCAAAATCGCCGACCAGGTTGAGCGGTGGGGTCGGTGGCTGTCCCGGCCGTCCGATGGCATGGAGCGCCCCGGTCAGCGCGATGTAGTTCAGGTCGTGGCCGGCGGCCTGGGCGAGAGGGCCGGTCTGACCCCACCCGGTGACGCGGCCGTAGACGAGGCGCGCGTTGCGCGCCAGGCATGGCTCTGGTCCGATCCCCAGCTTCTCGGTCACGCCGGGTCGGAACCCTTCGATCAGGGCGTCCGCCCGCTCGCACAGCCGCAGCACGAGCGGCGCGGATTCGTCTCGCTTGAGATCGATCGCGATGGACTGCCGGCTCCGGTGCAGAAACGCGTCGGCATCGGGCACGGCGACGCCGAGCCCGGACGGCAGGATCCGGTCGATCTTCAGGACGTCTGCGCCGAGGTCCGCGAGCAACATGCCGCACATCGGGCAGGGACCGATGCCGGCCAGTTCGATGATCTTCACGCCCTCGAGCGGTCCCATGCGTTGCCCTCTGGATCTCTCGCCGACACCCTGACACGATGTCGAGGCAGGCCAGCACTCTCTTGAACCAGTGCGCCTGGTGCGACATGGTACCAGCGCAGCCCGTCAGTCGGCATTCGCTGACGCGAGCGCTGGAGGCATACATGATGAGTGTCCCGGTTGGTGTCCCGATTCGTGTCGTGATGGCGTCGCTGCTGATGACGTCATCCGTGCTCGCTCAGACGACCAACGATCCGTTTTCCGCACCGATCCCTGCGGCCGACGGTGTCATCACCGTCAACGTCGTCGAGTTCGCCTCCCTCCCCGACGTCGATGGGCAGCCGGCACGCATGATGCTCCTGGTCGACGAGCCGGGAACGGGCCGCCTGTTTGTCAACGACATGCGCGGCCTGCTGTACAGCGTCAGCCACGACGGCCGGACCGTGACCCGGTATCTCGAGCTCACCGCCCCCACATGGGGACTGAGCATCCAGGCGAGGGGCAACGAGCGCGGGTTCCAGAGCTTCGCGTTCCATCCGCAGTTCAGCCAGCCGGGTACGCCAGGCTTCGGCAAGCTCTACACCTATCTCGATACGGGCAACACAACGCCCACGCCCGACTTCGTGTCGGGCGGCGGCAACGATGCGCACGACACGATCCTGCTCGAATGGACGGCCGAGAACCCTGGCGCCATGACATATGACGGTGGCCCGCCGCGCGAGCTGCTCCGGTTCGAGCAGCCCTTCGGCAACCACAACGGCGGCCAGCTCGGCTTCAATCCGCTGGCGTCACCTGGTGACCCCGATTTCGGTCTGCTCTACATCGGGGCCGCTGACGGCGGCAGCGGCGGCGACCCGCTCGGCCTCGGGCAGAATCTCGGTCGGGCGTTCGGGAAGCTCCTGCGTATTGACCCGCTCGGCTCCGACAGCGTCAATGGCCACTACGGCATTCCCGCCGACAATCCGTTTGCCGATGCCGGGAGCGCCGGTACGCTGCCTGAGATTTATGCCTACGGGGTTCGCAATCCCCAGCGTTTCGGCTGGGACCCCACGACCGGCAACATGTTCCTCGCTGACATCGGTCAGAACATCGTCGAAGAAATCAGTCTCGTCACTCGTGGCGCCAATCTGGGGTGGAACGACTGGGAGGGCAGCTACCGGTTCATCAGCCGACGGGAGGTCAGCCTGGTCGATGCGCAAGGCGAGGCCGGGCTCACGTATCCGGTCGCCGAGTACGGACAGCTGGACCCCTTGCTGCAGCGGAGCTCGGCCGCGACCGGTGTCGTGGTCTACCGCGACGACGCGATCCCGGCACTGACCAACCTGTTGCTGTTCGGCGACAACCCCAGTGGTGAGGTCTTCTACGTCCAGGTCGACCAGCTTCCCGCCGGGGGACAGGATGCGATCCGCCGGGTCCTCTTCACGCAAAACGGGGCATCGACGACCCTGCTCCAGCTCATCCAGGCCAAGAACAGAGAGCAAGGCAGGTCGCCGGCCACGCGCGCGGACCTGCGTTTTGGCACGGGACCCGAGGGTCAGATCTTTCTGCTCAACAAGCGCGACGGCGTCATCCGCCAACTGGTGCCCTAGGGTAGTCGCCCTGCAGGAGACAGGAGACAGCAGACAGGAGACACCGGCCGGCCCGCCGAAGCCTTGGCGCAGGCGGGAGGGCTTCGCCATTCTCGCGTCAGTCTCGGGCCGGGGTAAAGCCGGCCCTCTACGTACTTCTTGAAGGGGGGAAGCCCTCGCCAACCGGAGGTCGCATCAATGGCTCGCATCTACCAGATCGTCGTTTCGGGGTTGTTGGCCTGCGTGGCTGCCGCGCCGGCGCTGGCTCAAGGGCATCCGGAGGAACGGCTCAACACCCGGTTGGTGGGGACCCACGACCTGCAGGCGCGGTCCGCGTATCATCCGCTTCCGGTCGAGCAGGGTGGGCGGAGGATCCTGTATGTCGGTCACCACGCCGGCGAGGCGGTCAACCCGTTGACGGGTCGCGTCGAGGTCAACGGCACATCGATCGTTGACGTGACCGATCCGGCGCGTCCCGTCTATCTTCATCACATTCCCGCAACGGGTGACGCCCAGGGTGCGCAGATGGTGCAGATCTGTTCCGGCGCGGACCTGCCGGACGCGGATCCCGAAGAGACCTATCTCCTGCGGGCCAACGGGAACCAGAGCCATGAGCTGTGGGATGTATCGGACCCGGCGGACCCCACGCTCGTGACGACCGTGGCAACGATGGGTCACACGCCAGACGGCGAGCAGAACACCCACAAGAACTGGTGGGAATGTGACACCGGCATTGCCTACTTGATCGGGACGGTCGATGGGTGGCGCGCGCCGCGGGTGGTCCAGGTGTTCGATCTGTCGAACCCGTTCACGCCGCGTCGCATCCGTGACTTCAGCCTCGATGGGGTGCAGCCCGACGCGTCCGGCCCGGTGCCCGGAGGCTCGGGGGTGCACGAGGTGGTCCCCCTCGGAGAGCGCCTGTATCTCAGCTATGGCACGTCACGCAACGGCGTGTTGCAGATCGTGGACCGCGAGCGCTTTCTCCGCGGCGACCCGCGCGCCGCCGGGCCACTCGCGTCGAGCCCGAGCGGTCTGCGGTTTCCCCAGATCGGCCGTCTCGACCTGCCCTTCTTCTGGGGTGGGCATACCGCCTTTCCGCTCGTCGACGTCGAGCTGGCCGACTATGCTCCGAACCGCGATCAACGCACGCGCGACTTCGTGGTCCTGGTGTCGGAGTCGGTGGCGAACGAGTGCCAGGAGGCGCGGCACGTGGTCTTCTTCGTCGACCTCGCCGACGAGGCCCATCCGATGCCGGTCTCGACGTTCCAGGTGCCGGAGGCCGACGGCGGTTTCTGCGTACGCGGCGGGCGATTTGG
Source organism: Acidobacteriota bacterium (assembly GCA_015659035.1). Lineage (GTDB taxonomy): Bacteria > Acidobacteriota > Vicinamibacteria > Vicinamibacterales > UBA8438 > NP936. Next base: position 10,299 of record DQNS01000136.1, read on the forward strand.
CCCCCACGGTACGCAGTGGTCGATGAGCGCGCCGTTCTACAAGACGCTCCAGGTGTTCTCGTGGTTCAACGCCGGGATGCGGGTCGTTGATGTCCGAAACCCGTTCGATCCGACCGAGGTGGCGTTCTACATTCCCGCGACCACGGCGAACACCGACGTGCGGTGTCTGACGATCGACGGCGTCGAGCGTTGCAAGACGGCGATTCAGACGAACAACGTCGAGGTCGACGACCGGGGGCTGATCTACCTGGTAGACCGGGCCAACACCGGGCTGCACATCGTCGAGCTGACTGGCCCAGCCGCGGCACTCCTCAACGAGTGAAGCCGTTGAACCCTGTTCGCCCATGCGGTACCGTGGGCAGGCCTGAAGGTCGGCTGCGACGTACATGGGGAGTATCAATCTCGAACGGCATCGCCTCGCGCGGGGGAGGCTCGCCCGGGTCCGGGTGGCGCTCGTCTGTGGACTGATGGCGCTGCTGGTTCAGGCCGGCGCCCGGGCGGGGCAGGACGGCGTCGTGAATCCGTTCGAGGGCGACGCGGCCGCGCGGCGCGCCGGCGCCGCGTTGTACGACACCCGCTGCGCCGAATGTCACGGCGCCGACGCCAAGGGCATCAGTGGCCCTGACCTGACGGCGCTCTGGGAGGTCGGGACGAGCGATGCGCGGGTGTTCGAGACGATCCGGCTCGGTAGACCCGGCAGCATCATGCCGTCGAGCTCGGCGCCCGACGACGAGATCTGGGCAGTTGTCGCGTATCTGAAGGGCATCAGCACGGTCCTGCCGGTGGAGTTCGTGACAGGTGACGCCGACCGCGGCCGGGAGATCTTTGGGTCGATGTGCGTCCGCTGTCATCGGGTGAACGGGCGTGGCGGCCATCTGGGTCCCGACCTGTCCCGGGTGACCCGGACGCGCTCGCGGGTGCGGCTCACGCAGGCGATTCGAGAGCCCAGCGCGTCGGTGGCGGTCGGCTACCGGACCGTAACGCTGACCTTGCGCGACGGTCGACAGATCCGCGGCGTCAAGAAGCGTGAAGACGTGTTCTCGCTACAGCTCGTCGACACCGACGAACGGCTCCAAGGTTATCTGCGGGCGGACCTGGCGTCTGTGCGGGACGTGGCCGAATCGTTGATGCCCGTTTTCGGGTCGGACCGCCTGAGCGACGGCGATCTGGACGATCTGCTGCGGTTTCTCGCCTCGGCGAGTGAAGCCGATGCGGCTCCCTGAGAAGGTGCGACGAATGCGGGTGACTCGACTCTTGACCGTTGCGGCGCTCGTCGCACTGTCCGGTGTGGTGGTCGGCGCCCAGCAGGCGCCGTCGTCCGGCCCGACCTTTCAACAGCTGCTCGACGGGTTCGCCGACCCGTCACAATGGCCTACCTTCTCCGGCGACTACACCGGACGCCGCCACAGCCCGTTGACGCAGATCACCCCGGAGAACGCGCATCGTCTGACGGCGCAATGGACGTTCCAGACCGGCACGGTGACGCGGGGCCGCGGGTTCGAGACCACGCCGCTGGCGTGGGACGGCGTGTTGTATGTCACCGGGTCGAACAACTACGCCTGGGCGCTCGACGCCCGGACCGGGCGGCCCTTCTGGCAATATCGCCGCGAGCTGCCGGACGATCTCACCTACGGTCGCAGTGCGCCGGTGAACCGCGGGTTCGGAATGCTGGGCGATCTCCTGTTCATGGTGACGCTCGACGCCCATGTGCTCGCCCTCGACCGGGCGACGGGGACCGTGCAATGGGAGGCCGAGCTGGCCGACTACCACGTCGGGTATGCGGCGACGATGGCGCCGCTGGTCGTCGGGGACAAGGTGATTGTCGGGATCTCGGGCGGAGAATACGCCACGAAGGGCTTCATCGACGCCTACGATCCCGAGACCGGGGAGCGTCACTGGCGGTTCTACACGATCCCCGGGCCCGACCAACCGGGTGGAGATACCTGGCCGTTTACCGGGGTCAGAGAGCGCGGTGGCGGTGGCACCTGGATGACCGGGAGCTACGACCCGGAGCTGAATCTGATCTACTGGGGCACCGGCAACCCGAATCCGGACTACTACGGCGACGATCGGCTGGGGGACAACCTGTTTACCACGTCGCTCGTCGCGATCGACGCCGACACCGGCATCCTGCAGTGGCACTACCAGTTCACCCCGCACGACATCAATGACTGGGACTCGAACCACGTGCCGGTGCAAGCCGACATCATGTGGGAAGGGCGACCGCGGAAGGTCGTCATGGTCGCCAACCGCAACGGGTTTTTCTACGTGCTGGACCGGGTGACGGGCGAGCTGCTGCTGGGGAAGCCGTTCACCGACACGACCTGGGCTCGGGAGATCGGACCAGACGGGCGGCCGATCGTGCTCAATGACGGCAGCGACGGCTGTCTGCCGGACTACTGGGGCGGCACCAACTTCATGCCGCCGTCGTTCGACCCAGTACGTGGGCTCTTCTTCGTCACCGCGCGCGAGACCTGCGCCACGTTCATCCCGCAGAAACCGGAGTTCGAGCCCGGCCGGGCGTCGTCTGGCGGCACCGTCTGGGTCGACCGGGACCAGGCGTATGGGGCGCTGCGAGCCATCGACGTGAGGACCGGCGAGCGGCGGTGGGAGTTCCGCTATCCCACACCGACGCTGGCCGGGGTCCTCTCGACCGCGGCCGGTGTCGTGTTCGCAGGTGACAACGAAGGCAATTTCATGGCGTTTGATGCAGAGACCGGCGAGAACCTGTGGCACTACCCGACCGGGTCTTCGATCTGGGGCGCGGCGGCGATGACACACATGCTCGACGGCCGCCAGCACGTGCTCATCCCGTCCGGCACCACGCTCACGTCGTTCGCCTTGCCGGACTAGTTGCCCTCTGCGGACTGCTAGGTGGTGCTGCCACGCGGTCGTTGACAGGGGTCGCGACCGATGTGTCCTGCGTCATTGAAAAATTGACGGATGCGGGTTATCGTTTCTAGAGAGAAGCCGCGCAGGGTGCGAGCGCTCGGCGTCGCATCTCGACAACAAGGATTGACACCATGACGACTCTGTCAAACGCTCGCCGGGCGCGGAGCCTGGTTCGAGGCCTCATCGCAGGTGCCGCCGTCTGGGTCGTGGCGGCCCCGTTGCCCGCCGCCGGCCAGGCGCTGGATCCAACGTTCACGAAGGACATTGCGCCGATTCTGCAGCGAAGCTGCCAGAAGTGCCATCGGCCCAACTCGCTGGCGCCGATGTCGCTCATCACCTACGACGAGGTGCGCCCCTGGGCGCGCTCCATCAAGAATCGGACCGGTCTCCGCAACAAGATGGGCACGATGCCGCCGTGGTACATCGAGAAGGACATCGGCATCCAGCGGTTCAAGGACGACTGGTCGTTGAGCGACGACGAGATCGCCACCATTGCCGCGTGGACGGACAATGGGGCGCCGCGTGGGAACCCGGCAGACATGCCGACGCCACCGCCCTTCATCGACGTCGATGAATGGGAGATCGGGCAACCGGATCTCATCGTGTCGTCTGGGGCCGTTGAGGTGAAGGGCTCCGCGCCAGACTGGTGGGGCAGTCTGGGCCAGGCGGACAGCGGTCTGACCGAGGACCGCTACGTCGCGGCTATCGAGTACAAGGAGCGGAACAACCTCGAGCGTGGCGTGAAGACCGACACCGTCGGTGGACTGTTCGTCATACACCACTCGTCGGTCGCGACCATCGGCCCTGAGGGCAGTCGGCGTAACCTACACATTTGGCCCGTCCATGAGGTCGGACGGAACGCAGACGTCTTCGACGAGGCCGCCGGGGTGATGCTCAAGGCGGGATCGACGCTAATGTTCTCGTCGACCCATCTGCATTCGAACGGCACCGACGCGACCGCCCGGCTCGAGGTCGGCTTCAAGTTCCATCCGAAGGGCTACGAGCCGACCCAGGACGTGCAGTTTCTCTTCTTCGGGAACGGTCCCGACATCGACATTCTGCCGTTGCAGGACAACCAGCGGATGGACGCGTACTTCACCTTGCCGGAGAACACGAAGCTCAGCGTGTACGAGCCGCATATGCACGCGCCCGGTGTCCGGATGTGTCTCGAGGCGGTCTGGGGCACCACGGTGCAGACGCTCAACTGCTCGGGGTACGACCACAACTGGGTGCGGGTGTACAAGTACGAAGACGACGCCGCGCCACTCTTGCCGAAGGGAACGATCCTCCACCTCACCGGCTACTTCAACAACTCGCTGACCAACCCGAACGTGGCGGATCCGCGCAACTGGTCCGGGTCGGGGCACCGGTCGGTGGACAACATGTTCATCAACCTGTTGCAGGCGATTTACATGGACGACGAGGAGTTCGCCGCTGAAGTTGCCAAGCGGGAACAGTTGCTGCGTCTGACCGGCGGCGTCGACATTGGGTGCCTGGTGTGCGGCGCAAACGAGGCGCAAGCGAACGCGGGAGGCGCGCAGTAGGCCTGGAGGCAGCCCCAGTGCTAGACACAGCAGGTCGGCGCCGCTCGGTGAATCCGGGCGCGGTGGTGCTCGTCGCGGTGGTGCTGTTGCTGACGGTCCTCCGGGTGGGCAGCGCGCAGCAGTCGTTCGCGACCGGCCAGACCATCTCACCCGCCTACGAAGGCTGGGAGCGGAACCCCGACGGCTCCTTCAACCTGGTGTTCGGCTACATGAACCGGAACTGGGAGGAGGAGATCGACGTCCCGATCGGCCTCGACAATTCGATTGCGCCAGGGACTCCCGATCAAGGGCAGCCCACGCACTTTCTTCCGCGTCGGAGCCGGTTCGTCTTTGCGATACATGTGCCGGCCGACTTTGGGGACAAGGAGCTCGTCTGGACGCTGACGAGCAACGGGCAGACCCAGCGGGCGTATGCCACGCTGAAGAACGATTATTTCATCGACAATAATGTGATCCAGGCCAACTTCGGCGCCGGCGGCGCCGGCGGCTCCCTCCCGGGGCTGTCGGATAACGAGGCGCCGACGCTCACGGTCGAGGGTGACCGATTGCGGACCGTCGGCGTTGGCCAATCGCTGATGCTGGCAGCGGTGGCGACCGATGACGGAATCCCGCGGGCGAGACCACTGGCGCCGACCAATCCCAGGCGCCCCGGTCGTATCACGACCGACACCGCAACCGGCTTGCGGTTCTCCTGGTTCCTCTACCGCGGCTCCGGCGCGGTCACGTTCGACCCGCCGCAGATCACTGCGTGGGAGGACACGCGAGTCGGCGGGAACTCGCCCTGGTCACCCGGGTGGTCGACGCCCGGGCCGCCCGCAGACAACCGGTGGGAGGTCGCGGCCACCTTTAGCAGACCAGGCACCTATATTCTGCGCGCGCTCGCCCACGACGGTGGCCTCCAGACCTACGAGGATGTCACCGTGAGGGTCAGTCCCTGACGGTGCGCCTCGGTCACCGTATCTCATCGCCTGTGGGGACGCTTGCCGGCGGCACGATCCCGTTCATACGCGCGTAGACCACCATCTGTCCGTAGTGATTGAAGCTGTGGAAGGCCACACCGGCCGCAATCGCTGAACGCGGCATCTGCCCGAACGTGGACGCCACCGGGGTCATGAGGTTGTCTTCCGTCAGCGACGCCATGGCTCTGCGGGCATACGCAATCGAGTCCTTCAGAAACGCAATGATCTGGGCCTTCGACTGGATCTTGTCGGGGCCATTGTTGTGGGTCCCCGGTCCGTACGGCGATCGCTCTTCCAGCACGAGTGCCGACGTCAGGTAGATCATCGTTGCCAGGTGCTTGACCTGCTCGCCAAAGGTTCGGACACTCGTGAAGTTCCCGTTCGTCGGCGCAAAGTCATACTTGTCGGCCGGCATCGCTTCGGCCAGCGAGAGCACATCGTGCTCGACCAGCGTTACTTGATCGTCGTACATCTTGTGAACCGGTTCCTGCGCCCGGAGCGTGTCGGCCGCCAGGAGCATGAGAAAGAGAAGTTGCCGCATCCTTGGTACCTCTTCAGTCCGTGCCGCTCGCCCGTGACCACCGCAGTACAGAGGCCGCCGGTCACGGTGCATTTCGGCTCCGATTGCATCGTTTATACTATGGCGTTAATGGCGGTTCTGGACCACCAGCAAGGGTAGGTTGGAAATGAGGAGAGTGCGATGGCTCAGCGAGCGATGTGGCGGACAACGGCGCGGCTGGCGGCGATGATTGTGGCCACGGTGGTTGCAATGATGGCGACGGGGTTGGGCGTGGCCGGTCAGACACCGGCCGACGTGGCCGGGGACTGGGTGCTGACGGGCGAGACCGACGGCGGTCCTTTCACGTCGAACGTGGTGCTTGAGCAGAACGGGACGGAGCTGACCGGGCGCTATTCGTCCGACGCCGTTGGCGAGGCCGAGCTGAAGGGCAGCGTGAGCGGGAACGACTTCATGTGGTCGTTGAGCGCCGACCTGGGGGGCCAATCGATCGAGTTGACCTACACCTGCACCCTACAAGACGACGGCACGCTCTCGGGCCAACTCGATCTCGGGGGCTACGGCGGCGGGACCTTTACGGGCAAGCGACGCTGACCCGCGCCCTCAGCCTCGAATCGCGAGTGCACAGTCACTCGGCACGCGCTGGCCGGTCGACGTCGAGGGTGTACCAGTAGGCCCAGAGCACCAGCACCGCCTGCATTGGGAAGCGCAGCCACAAGAAGAGCACTGGCACCTCGGGGTAGAGGCTGCTGTGCATCAGCATGTGGAGGTGAACCGGCAGAAAGGCGATGAGCATCGCGATGATGCCCCGGGCCGCGAGTCGCCGCGAGCGCCGCCACAGCAGCAGGGTGCCGAGCAGCACTTCGGCGACGCCGCTCAGGGCGACGGCTGCACCGTGCGCCGGAATATAGGGCGGCATGATGTTCAGGTAGAACGCCGGGTCGCGAAAGTGGTTGACGCCGCTGAAGAGGTAGAACACCGCCATCAGCACCTTGAGCACGAGCGTGATCGTCTTCATCCTTCCCTCTGCTGGACGCACCGCAGGCTACCGATCCCGATCAGCCGCCCAAGGGCGGGTGGCGTCAAGGGCGCTCACTCCTTGGTCAACGGTCGGACGGACTCTCTCGTTAGACGAGAAAGTGCGGCGGAAGTTGCGGCTGGCCGGCACAACGACGTAATCTTTGGCCTGCAGAAGCGACATCCCCACGTTCCCTGGCGTCAACGTGACGCCGCTTGCGGAGCAGTCGACATGTCAAACACGGAAGAGCAGACCATGAACCGCTGGCTCCCTATCGCGGGCGGTGTGTCCATGAACCTCGCCCTCGGCTCGCTGTATGCCTGGAGCATCTTCGTCGGCCCGCTCGCAGCCGAATTCGGTTGGACCCGGACCCAGATAGGATGGGTCTTCTCGATCGCGATCGTCACTTTTGCGTCCTCATTCGTCCTGGCGGGGCGTATTCAGGATCAACGAGGTCCGCTGATTCCTGCCGCCATCGGGGGAACGTTGGTAGGGCTGGGGTTCGTCCTCGCCAGCTTCACCAACTCCCTCCCCTTTCTGTACATCACGTTCGGGGTCCTCGTCGGAATGGGCAATGGATTCGGCTATGCCAGCCCCATCCCAGTCGGGTCGAAATGGTTCCCCGACAAACGCGGACTGGTCGTCGGGTTGATGGTGGCGGGATACGGCGGCGGGTCAGCGATCTTTATACCTTTCGGCAACGCGCTCATAGCTCAATTTGGCTGGCGGCCCACCTTTCGAATCCTCGGGGTGATCCTGTTCCTGATGTGCATGGTGGGCACCTGGCTGCTCAAGAATCCTCCAGCCGGGTATCGGCCAGAGGGGTGGAATCCACAGGCGGCACCGGCGGAGCGCACGCTCCGCGACATTCCGACCGCGGAAATGGTGCGCAAGCCCACCTTTTACGCGCTCTGGGTGGCCTTCTGCCTCGGCACCACGGCCGGGTTGATGGTCATCAGCCAGCTGGTACCCTTTGCGGAGAGCGCTGGCGTGGCCTTTGGGGTGGCGGGTCTGGCTGGGGCGATCGGAAGCGCGAGTGGGCGGATCGTTTCCGGATGGTTGTCAGACATGATTGGCCGCCTTAGCGTGTTGCGGGTCATGATCCTGGTGTCGGCAATTAGCATGCCGGCGCTGTTTATCTGGCGCGAACAGGCAGTCCTCTTTTACCTGCTGGTCTTTGTCGTCTACTGGTGTTACGGCACGCAACTTTCGGTGTTTGCCACCACCTCGGCAGACTTCTTCGGTACGAAGTACCTAGGTCTGAACTACGGACTGCTGTTCACGGCGTTCGGGGTTGCAGGCATCATCGGTCCGAACATCGCCGGCCGTGTCTTCGATGCGTCTAACGACTACCGCTACGCCTTCTTCATCGCAGCAGGCCTCGCCGTGGTTGCGTTGCTCTCGCTCGGGTTGGCACGGCCGCCTCGCCGAGAGGCAGGTGCTGTGACCTGAGCCCAAAGCCCAGAGCCGTAAGGAGTTCTCTAGAACACCCGCTGACAGCCGTCCGCCTCGAGCATGACGAGCGCCGTCATGGCGGAGAGCGCCAGGTCGACCGTCTCGCTACCGCGGTACCAGGTATGTTCCGGCGAGGCGATCCAGCGCCAGGTCCGACAGCGTGTCGTCCTTCAGCTCCTCGTCGAGCTCGGCCCCAGGTCGCGCAGCCAGCCACGAACTTGGTTCCACGCTGTGGTTCGCCGAGCAGTGTGGCCAGCGGCGCGGTCGACCACGATTCGCGGTCGACCACGATTCCAGGCCGCCCCACGGTGACGGTGACGCGACCCACTAGTGGGCGTCTACCGGCTCTGCTCGACGTAGGCGGTCGCGAACTCCTTGAGCCCCGCGCTCCGCAGCCCGATCGCCTCCGCCTCGGTCATCGCGCGGGCGCTGTCCCAGCCGTCCTGTTTCACGCGCTTGATGTACCACATCGCGCCGACGCGGTTCGCCGACCCGCAGTGGATGTAAACCGGCTGGTTGCTGGTGTCGGCCACGACTTCGAGAAACGTCTCGGCGATCTCCGGTGTTGGCGTCCGGAACGGCACGTGGAAATACTTCAGCCCGGCCGCCGCAGCGGCGGCCTTGCCCTCCTCGACCTGCGCGTCCTGCTCTCCGGCGGTGCGGAAGTTGATGACCGAGACGAACCCGAGCTGCTTCAGGCCCGCCATCGCCTCCGGCGGGGTAGCTCCCGCGCAGGCCACGGTCGCGTCGATCCGTGTGTAGTTGACGACGCCGTCGGGGGCTTCCTCCTGCGCCCGGACGGCCGTCACAGGTCCTGCAATCGCGATCGCCACGAGGGCCAGCATACTGCCCAGGATGACCATGGTTCTTCGGTGTGCGGAATATGTCGACACGTTGTGTTCTCCCTTGGGAAAGCCAGATTCTCTCAGGCGCTCGTCGGGGAGCGACCCGCGAGGAATTGATATATATTATCGGTTCTGTTTATGATTACGTCTACTCGAGGGAGTGTCGATCATATGAACGACCGGCTGAGAAGAGTGTTGGTGGCGGTGGCCGCGCTGTTCGCGGTCGTCTCGCTCGCGGTGAGCCCGGTGGCGGCGCAGACGGCCGCGGTCTCGCGGGCCTTTGACGGCCATCCCGACCTGAACGGGGTGTGGCAGGCGATCGGTACGGCGCACTGGGACATTCAGGACCATCCGGCGAGCGCCGGGCCCGCCGATACGGGCGCGATCGGCGCGATCCCCCCGGGCCAGGGCGTGGTGGTCGGCAATGAGATTCCCTATCAGCCGCAGGCCCTGGAGCAGAAGCAGCAGAACTTCGAGAACCGGTGGACCGACGATCCGGAAATCAAGTGCTTCATGCCAGGCGTGCCGCGCGCGACCTACCTGCCCTATCCGTTTCGGATTATCCAGGGCGACAAGAAGATCATGATGGTCTACGGGTTCGCTGAGGCGAACCGGACGATCCACATGGACAAGGAGAACCCCGAGCAGGCGCCGATCGACACCTGGATGGGGCGCTCGCACGGCCAGTGGGACGGCGACACGCTGGTCGTCGATGTCCACGGGTTCAACGGCCAGGCCTGGTTCGACCGGGCCGGGAACCACGCGAGCTACGCCCTGGTGGTAAGGGAGCGGTACACCCCGATGGGTCCCAACGCGATCATGTACGAAGCGACCATGGAGGATCCGAACACGTTCACGGCGCCTTGGACCATCCGGTTACCGCTCTACCGCCGGCTGGAAGAGAACGCGCAGGTGCTGGAGTTTAAGTGCGTCGAATACTCGGAAGACCTGCTGTACGGGCATCTCCGCAGAGAGCCCACTCGGTAAGCGCTCCGAAGAACTGAGGATTCTCTAGCATGAACCGGACACAGAACACTCTCGGGCTCGTTCTTGCGACGGCGTCGCTCGTCTCGCTTCCGGTCCTGGCACGCGCGGCCGATTACCACCACGTGCACGTGACGTCCTCGAACGCCTCCGAGGCGGTCAAGTGGTACGCGCGGTATCTGGACTGTCAACCGCTGGCGGACCGTGACGACGGCGTCGATTGCGCCGGGGCGCAGGTCGTTTTCGACTCGAGGCCGACGCTGGGCACCAGCCAGCGCACCGGCATCGACCATATCTCCTTCTCCTACGCCGACCTGACGACCAAGATGGCCGAGCTCGAGTCCGTTGGCGTCCGAGGCTCGGGGGTCAGGCTGCAGCGGTTTGCGGACGGCTCGACGCTGCGCGACGTGCCCGGGCTCTTCAAGTACGGGTTCATCTTCGACCCGTGGGGCACCCGCATCGAGATGGTGGAGGACGCCGACACGCTCGGGTTCCACCATATCCATCTGAGTGCGACCGACCCGGCAGCGACGCTGACGTGGTATCAGGAGATGTTCGGGGGTGAGAGTGCCCGGTTGCGGGATCGTTTGGACGGTCTCCGGCTCGGCGACATCTGGCTGCTCGCGATGTCCGCGGAAGGCACGCCGGCCGCCACCGCCGGTCGCGCGATCGACCACATCGCCTTCTCGGTGGACAATCTCGATTCGGCCGCGGCCCGGATGCGTCGGGACGGCGTGGCGTTCCTGGAGGAGCCGGCGACGCCAGAGGGTGGTCGGACCAGCGCCAAGCGCGCCTTCATCCGCGGACCAGACAACGTCAGCCTGGCGGTCGTCGAGGCCGGGTTCGCCGGCGTGGTCACCGAGATGGCCGCGGCCGTGGACATCACGACCGATCTCCAGCCGTACACGGTGCCCCGGACCCCGTGGGGAACACCTGATTTCCAGGGGGTCTGGACGGGCGATGCCGCGCACGGTATTCCGCTCCAGCGGCCCGACGACCTGGCCGACGTCGGGGTGCTGACACCCGAGCAGGCAGCGGCGCGCAGAGAGCGCGGGACGCTGGGCAGCATCTGGGGCTACGAGTCGGAGTGGCGCGACACCACCCTCGGGTATGTGAAATCCGCACCCTCCAGGCAGGTGGCCATGGTGATCGATCCGCCGGACGGCCGGATTCCGCCGATGACGGCGCGGGGCCAAGAGCTGCGGGCCGCGGCCCGCGCGGCTCGGCGACCGCTGGCCGAGGGGCCCGAGGACCTCAGTTCCTGGGTCCGGTGTATCACGCGGAGCCTGGTGCAGACGCCCGGCGTCTACAACAACGGCTTCCAGATCGTGCAGGGGCCAGGCCATGTCGCCATGCAGGTGGAGATGTTGCACGAGACCCGTGTCATCCCCACGGACCCGCGTCCGCATCTCGGGCCGGATATCACGTCATGGCGGGGCGACGCACGGGGCCGCTGGGAAGGCGACACGCTGGTGGTCGACATCACGAACTTCAACGGCAGAGCGCCGTATCAGGGGTCCAGCGACACCCTGACCATGACCGAGCGCTACACGCGCACCGGTCCAGACACGCTGGAGTACCGGTTCACGATCGACGACCCGACCGTCTGGACGGGGCCCTGGACCGGCATGTTCACGTATGTCAGGGGCGAGACCCAGTACGAGCTCGTCGAATACGCGTGTCACGAAGGCAACTACGGTATGACCAACATCCTGAGCGGCGCGCGCGCGCGCGAGGCAGAAGCCGGGCGATAGGAGCAAGGACGCGGCGCGACGATGCGAGCAAAGAGCGAGGTAAGGCAATGCGAAAGAAGATAGGCGTCGTGGTGGCCGGTGTCGGTGTCGGCCTTCTTCTGGTCAGTGCGTCGGTCCAGGCGCATCATGCGTTCGCGGCGGAGTTCGATGCGAACAAACCGGTCCAGTTGAAGGGCAAGATCACGAGGATGGAGTGGATCAATCCCCATGCGTGGATGCACATCGACGTGGAGAAAGAAGACGGTACCGTCGAGAGCTGGATGATCGAGGCCGGTCCCCCGGGCGCGCTGGTGCGACGTGGCTGGTCGAGGGAGTCCGTGATTCCGGGCACGGAGGTGCTCGTCGAGGGGTATCAGGCGATTGACGGCGCCTTCAGGGCCAATGGTCGTGATGTGACGTTCCCCGACGGGCGCCGGCTGTTCGCCGGGTCGTCCGGCACGGGCGCCCCGCTCGACGGCAGGGACCCGACCGAGCCGCGACGGTAGCGCAGACACCACACACGCTGAACCAGTCTGAAGCGGAGGTATCTCGTCATGAACCGGACCCCAATCGTTCTTGCGCTCGTCGCGGCGGTGGCCACACTCGTCGCGATCCCGGCGATCGCTCGCGCGGCCGATTACCACCACGTCCACATCACGGCGTCGGCCCCGTCTGAGGGGGTACGCTGGTACGAACAGCACATGGACTGTGAGCCGGTCGCCGACCGTTCCGATGCCGCCGACTGCGCCGGTGTCGAGCTGGTCTTCGTCGTGCAACCGGCGATCGGCAGCACGCAGGGCACCGGCGTGAACCATATCGGTTTCTCCTATCCTGACCTGACCGCCAAGATGGCCGAGCTCGAAGCGGTTGGTGTGCGTGGATCAGGTGTGCGGCTGCAGCGGTTTCCTGACGGGTCGACGCTACGCGATGTGCCGGGGTTATTCAAGCTGGGCTTCGTCTTCGATCCGTGGGGGACCCGCATCGAAATGGTGGAGGATCCCGAGCGTCTCGGGTTTCACCACATCCACCTCAGCGCCACCGATCCGGCGGCTACCCTGGCGTGGTATCAAGACGTCTTCGGCGGAGAGACCGCCAGTCTGAAGGGGCGGCTCGACGGGTTGTTGTTCGACGACGTGTGGGTGCTCGTCTCCGAGGCCGAGAGCATCCCGGCCACGACACAGGGACGCGCTATCGATCACATCGGGTTCAGTGTGCCGGACCTCGACGCCGCGGCCGCTGAAATGCGCCGAAAGGGGATCGTGTTTCAGACGGAGCCTGAGGTGCCGGAGGGTGGCCGCACCTCCGCGAAGCGGGCGTTCATCGTCGGCCCGGACAACGTCAGGCTCGCGGTGGTCGAGACCGGATGGGCGGGTGTGGTCACCGCGCGCGCGGAGGTCGTGGCGACCGACCTGGAGCCGTACACGGTGCCACGGACCCCCTGGGGCGAGCCTGACCTGCAGGGTGTCTGGACCGGCAACTCTGCGCACAGCATTCCCCTCGAGCGCCCAGTGGCTGCCGCCGAAGTGGATGCGTTGACCCCGGAGGAAGCGGAGGCCCGGCGCGAGCGCGGGACGCTGGGCAGCATCTGGGGCTACGAGCGGGAGTGGCGCGACACGACGTTGGGATATGTGAAGACCGCCCCGTCCACCCAGGTGGCGATGGTGGTCGATCCGCCGGACGGTCGGATTCCCCCGCTGACCGCTGCTGCGGCGCAGGCGCGGGCCGAGGCGGCCGGTCGTGGCCGCGGGGGGAGCCGAACACCGTACCCGAACGAGGGCCCGGAAGATCTCCCCAACTTCGTGCGGTGCATCACGCGGGGCTTGCCCGGCATGATGATGCCGGGGATCTACAACAACGGTCTGCAGATCGTGCAGGGTCCCGGACATGTCGCCGTCCAGAAGGAGATGATCCACGAGACCCGGGTTATTCCGACAGAACCTCGTCCGGCGCTCGGACCCAACTTGACAAGCTGGCTGGGGACCGCTCAGGGCCGGTGGGACGGAGACACGCTCGTGGTCGAGACGACGAACTTCAATGGGCGAGCGCCCTACCGCGGGTCGGGTGAGAACCTCACCCTGGTCGAACGATTCACCCGTCTCGGCCCGACCACCCTGGAGTATCAGTTCACGATCGACGACCCGACGGTCTGGACGAGACCGTGGACCGGGATGTTCAGGTTTGACAAGGACGACGATCAATACGAGCTCGTCGAGTATGCATGTCACGAGGGGAACTACGGGATGACCAACATCCTCAGTGGTTCACGCGCGATAGAGCAGCAGGCTGTCGAACAGGGCAGGTAGCCGTAAGGGTCTTCAGGCAGTTCGCAGGGGAGGGGCGTGGCGACACGTCTCTCGCCCCTGCTCAGTCTCGGTGACGTCGCCGCCGGTCCCTCCCGCAACGCACGCCCCCTTC
>DQNS01000041.1 GCA_015659035.1 Acidobacteriota bacterium
AGGTTCAGGATGCCCAGATTGAGGCTGAGCATCGCCATGAACCCGAAGAACACGACCCAGCTCACCCCCACCGCTTGACCCGTTAGCTGGAAGATGCCGACCGGCCCGGCGAGCTGCGCCACTGGCACGTCACGCGTCAGCAGGCCCCAGAGGGTCTGGAAGAGCAGCCCCGAGGTCTCGTAGTTCTGCTCGAGGCTCATCGCAAACGCCTCGAACGGTCCCAACTCGATGATGTGCATCTCGTACGGCGTGTTGAGCGCCACCCCGATCTTCCCGACGTCGCCGACGAGCTGGGGCGTGACCACGATGTCCTGCCGCACACCGTCACGGCGGATCCGCAACGTGAGGGGGATGTCGGGGCTGGCTTGGATCATCGCCATCAGCGACTCTGTCGTGACCTCGCGCCCCTCGATCGCCTCGATGACGTCGCCGACCAGGATCCCCGCCTCCTGCGCGGCCGACGAGGTCGTTGACATCATGTCGACGACCTGGGGAGGCACATCAGGCTCGACACCGAGAACCCCCACTTTGAATGTGCCCCGGGACGCGGGTATCACCTGGACGGTCCGCTCGCCGCCGTCGCGCCGCAGGACCACGTCGATCTCCCGGTCGGCGTGCGGCGCGACAGCGAACTCCATCTCTTCCCAGGTATCGACGTTACGCCCGGCCACACTGAGAATGCTGTCGCCAGCCTGGATTCCGGCCGTGGCCGCCGGTGACCCATCGGGAACGATGCCCACAATCGGCGGCTGCTCCAGGTAGACTGGGACTGTCACCCCCTGATACAGCACACCGGCCAGGATCAATACCGCGAGGATGATGTTCATGACCGGTCCCGCGATCAGGATCTGGAACCGCTGCCACTTGGTCTTGGACGGGAACTCATCGTCCTTGCCCTCAGGCTTGTCGTCCGGGCCTTCGCCCGCGCCGGCCATCTTGACGTAGCCACCCAGCGGGATCGCGCAGATGCAGTACACCGTGTCCCCGCGCTTGGTCTGGACCAGCTTGGGTCCAAAGCCGAGCGCGAAGGTCAAACACCGGACCCCGTGGAGCCGCGCCACCACGAAGTGCCCCAGCTCGTGGAAGAACACCAGCACACCGAGGACGAACGCGAACGAGAGCAGACTGGTCATCCCTGTGATTGTAGCTCGCCCACGCGGGTCCGGGAAAACGCGCGGGCGCGGGCATCCACCCGGCGCACCTCGTCCAGCGTCGTCGGGCTGTCGAGCCCCTCGGCGTCGTCGAGCGCTGCCGCGATCACGACCGGAATCGCGGTGAACGGCACAGCCTCGTCGAGAAAGGCCTCGACCGCAACCTCGTTCGCGGCGTTGAGCGCCACCGGCAGCGCCGGGCCGCCACCCAGCGCGCGGTAGGCCAGCGCCAGGCAGGGGAAACGCTCGGTGTCCGGTCGACCGAACTCCAGCCGCCCGTAGGCGGCCAGGTCGAGCGGGGGCAGACCCGTATCCCAGCGGTCCGGATACGAGAACGCGTACTGAATCGGCAGACGCATGTCGGTCACACCGAGCTGTGCTATCTGAGAGCCGTCACGCAGCTCGACCAGCGAATGCACCACCGACTGCGGGTGCACGACCACGTCGATCCGGTCGGCCGGCACCCCGAACAGCCAGCGCGCCTCGATGACCTCAAGCCCCTTGTTCATCAGCGTCGCCGAGTCCACGGTGATCTTCCGCCCCATGCGCCAGGTGGGATGGTCGAGG
This sequence comes from Acidobacteriota bacterium, assembly GCA_015659035.1. Taxonomy (GTDB): domain Bacteria; phylum Acidobacteriota; class Vicinamibacteria; order Vicinamibacterales; family UBA8438; genus NP936. The sequence continues at coordinate 1,719 of DQNS01000041.1, forward strand.
GCATCGGCCGGCGTGACATCCCTGAGTCGTTCGAGGGTCCAGTCGCGAAACGGTCCGCCCGAGGCGGTCAGGATCAGCCGTTTCACCTCGTCGGCCGACCGTCCGTGGAGACACTGATGGATCGCGTTGTGCTCGCTGTCGACCGGGAGAATCGAGACCCCGCGCCGCCGGGCCGCCTCCATGACGAGCCCACCGGCCATGACAAGCACCTCCTTGTTGGCCAGCGCGATCGTCTTGCCCGCTTCGATCGCGGCGAACACCGTGTCGAGCGCCGTCGTGCCGGTGGTCGCGCACAGCACCAGATCGACGTCGGGATGCGTGGCGACGGCCAGCAGACCTGCGGGACCGGCGAGCGACCGCTCGAGGGACCCGGCAGACGATGCCGACAGCCGCGACCGCACAGACGCCAGTGCGTCGTCGGCCGCCATCGCGATGACACGAGGGCGATGCCGCTCGACCTGTTCGGCGAATCGCGACGCGTTGGCGCCGGCCGCCAGACCGACCACGTCGACCAGGTCGGGATGCGCCAGCGCGACCGAGAGCGCGCTGCACCCGATGGATCCGGTCGACCCGAGGATGGCGATGCGTCTCACAAGTGTCCTGTTGTCACGCAAGCTTGAGGAACAGGTAGAAGCCGGGTGCGGCGAACAACAGGCTGTCGATGCGGTCGAGCATACCGCCGTGGCCCGGGATGAGCACCGAGGCGTCCTTGACCCCGGCGCCACGCTTGAGCTGCGACTCGAAGAGATCTCCGGCGATACCCAGCCCGACGAGGGCAACGCCGAGCAGCGCCCGCTGCGGAACGGTCGACCGGTCGAGCCCCGGGGTGGCGATCACGAGCATCAGGGCGACCCCTGCGGCCAAACCGAACAGTGCCCCCTCAACCGTCTTCTTCGGACTGATCGCCGGCGCCAACGGGGTCCGCCCGAGCCACCGGCCGCCGTAGTACTGAGCGGTGTCGCTGACCATGATGGTCGCAAGCAGCAGCACCACGGCCTCACGGCCGGCGAATTTGTGAACCGCCACCAGAGCGCCGATCGGCAACCCCAGATACAGAAGCGGAAATAGTGAGGAGGCGACGTCGAGCAGCATCTGACTGCCGCGGCGACCGGTGGCGAGGCTGACGATCCCGATGGTCAGCCCCGCGGCCATCAGCACCACGAGGGTGACGTCGAACGCCACGGCGACCGCCGTCGCGGCCACGCCGACCACGGTCACGCCGTGGGACAGGCTGGCGCCGTACGCGGTGGCGAGCGCTGCGTACTCGCGAAACGCCAGAAGCAAGACGACCTCCGCCAGCACCAAGGTCGCCCACCACGGGAGGAACCAGATGGTCCCGATGACCAACGGGAGGAGCGCCAGCGCGCTGAGTACACGGGCCATGCCCTAGCGCCGGACGACGGCCGGGTGCGTGATGCCGCCATAGCGCCGATCGCGTTTCTGGTAGTCGAGAATCGCCTCGAGCAGGTGCCGCGCGCGGAAATCGGGCCACAGGGTCTCGGTCACCCAGATCTCGGCATAGGCGATCTGCCACAGCAGGAAGTTGCTGACCCGCATCTCGCCGCTGGTGCGGATGAGCAGATCGGGGTCGGGCTGCCCCGCCGTGTAGAGCAGTTCGCCAAACCGTCGCTCATCGAGGTCGGACGGCCGGACCCCGTTCTCGATCGCGCGTCGCGCTGCCTCGACGATCTCCGCCCGCCCGCCGTAGTTGAGCGCGATGTTGAACAGCATGCCGTGGTTGCCGCTGGTCCGGTCCCGTCCGATGTCGAGCTCGCGCCGGACGTCGGCCGGCAACTCGTCCTGACGCCCGATGACCTGGAACTTGATGTCGTTCACGAGCAGGTTGTCGAGCTCGAGCCGCAGATACCGCTTGAGCAGACCCATCAGAACGGTGACCTCGGTGGGCGGGCGCTTCCAGTTCTCGACGGAGAACGCGTAGAGCGTCAACACGTCGAGACCGAGGCGGGCGGAGGTCTCCACGATGTCGCGCACGGAATCGATTCCAGCGCGGTGGCCATCGACACGCGGCAGACGCCGCTGGGCGGCCCACCGGCCGTTCCCGTCCATGATCACCGCGACATGGGTCGGCAGCCGAGCAAAGTCGACCTGTCGGGCAAGCGATTCTTCCCGCGAACCGGCGGGCGCCCGGGTCAGTAGATCTTCGAGGCTCATCGGCGTGTCGTGCAGTTGGCCGAGGGTGTATGGCAGCACCGGTCCGCCACTGATCTGTCCTAGGGCCCGGTCAAGAACAACTTCACATTTCTGGCCGCCGCCCAAAAATGCGAACCTCTTCTTGACCGGACCCCTAACTTGTGATGATACAAGAAACCTAGGCTGGCGAAGCTCTCGTCTCCTGACTCCTTGGAGCGCCCTCTAGTACTCCACTCGCATCAGAAACAAGCCGTGCGGCGGGGCGGTCTGCCCAGCCGAGCCTCGGTCGCGGGAACGGAGCGCGTGCTCGACCGCGGCGCGGTCCCGTTGCCCACGGCCGACCTCGACGAGCGTCCCGACGATGACGCGCACCATGTGACGCAGAAAGCCGCTGCCGCGCGCCTCGATGACGGTCAGGGCCGCGCCGGCACCACAAGCGACGGACCTCGGGTCACGCGGTGCCCGGCTGAGGGTCAGCTCGAACAGCGTCCGCACCGTCGAATGCGTCGAGCTGCCGGATGCCTGAAAGGCCGCGAAATCGTGCTCGCCGACGAGCGCCCGCCCCGCGTCAACCATCCGTTCGTGGTCGAGGGGCTCGCCGACATGCCACGCGTAGCGGTGATCGAACGGGCTCACCACCGCGTCGTGCAACAGGCGATAGTGATAGGTCTTGGCGGTCGCGTCGAAGCGGGCATGAAACGGCTCCGGGCTGACCTCCGCCGCCACAACGCGGATGTCCGAGGGGAGCCTCGCATTGACGGCGCGCAGGAGCGCGTCGGGAGCGATCTGGTGCCGCAGCCGGACGCTGGCCACCTGCCCAAGCGCGTGGACCCCGGCGTCGGTCCGGCCCGCGCCCACCACCGCGACCGGGGCCTCCTCGATCTCGGCGAGCGCCGCCTCGAGACACCCCTGGATCGACGACCCGTTCGACTGCCGCTGCCAGCCTACGTAGGCGGTACCCTCGTAGGCGACGGTGATCTTCAGGGTGCGCATCACGATGCCTAGCAGCCCTCGTCGCGCCTTGTCAGCTGGGCGCATCGCCTGTCTCGGCGCGACCCGGGACTTTCACTACGAACTGCTAGGTCTGGAACCCGGCTTGGACACAGGCTCGCCACGGGCGCACATCGGGCATACGCCCGACTCATAGGCGGGCAGCGGGATCTGCGCCAACGCATCGAATGGCACATCGAACCGGACCGGCTCTTCGCCACGGTCGATGATCGCCCCGGCACCAACGACTGTGCCGCCCGCCGCCACGGCCACGTCGATCGTCTCGCGGGTCGAGCCGCCGGTCGTGACGACGTCCTCCACGACCAGCACCCGTTCGCCAGGGGCGATCCAGAATCCACGACGCAACGTCAGCCGGCCGTCCCGACGCTCGGCGAACAGGGCCCGGACACCCAGGGCCCGCGCCACCTCGTGCCCGATGACGACCCCGCCCAGCGCCGGCGACAGCACAACCCCCGGCTCGAGACCGGCCGCCTGCGCGGCCAGCGCCTGCCCGAGCGCCGCCGCATGTGCGGGGTGCTGCAGCACCCGAGCGCACTGGAGATACCCGGCGCTGTGGAGCCCGGAGGACAGCTGGAAATGCCCCTCCAGGAGCCCTGCACATCGCCGGAACAGGTCGAGCACGGCGGTCGAGTCCATGGCAGTCCACACGGCGGCGGGCCCTCTGCCTCGCCTGCAGGCTCTGAGTATACAATCGAGGGAAAGACGAACTTGTCTTGCCGCTGCTCCGTCTAAAGCTCCAGCAGAGCCAGTATCAGTCGGGCAGCCAGCCCCTCCAGCCAAACATCTTCAAGAGGGTGACAATTGAGGCGGAGTACTGTCACTCCTCGAAGATGTCGAGCCCCTGCGTAGCGTCGCTCGGTTTCAGGAGATCTCAAATGTATAGTCGAAGAACCATCGTTGCGATCCTTGTCGTGCTGTTCGGGCTGACCGCGTGGCCCACGCCCGCCGGCGCGCAGACCCGAGCCGGCTTCGGCAGGCCAGGAGAACTCGGTGCGCCCGTGGAGGTCGCGGGTCTCATCGTGCCACCGTCGGCGCTCCAACCAGCCGGTCGCCTCGTACGCCATCTGTCGGTGGACGAGGCGGTCACCCTGGCGCTCGAGCAGAACCTCGACCTGCGCGTGGAGCGGCTCAACCCTTTGATCCAGGACCTCAGCATCGCCCAGGCACGCTCGGTCTACGCCCCCACGTTGTCGACCACGCTGTTGACGAACAACCGGAACAGCCCATCCATCAGCATCTTTGACGGCGGCGAAATCAAGGTGACCGACCGGGTACTGAGCGACAGCGTGGACGTGGTGCAGGAGCTGCCGTGGGCGGGTGGCCGCTACTCGATGAGCTGGGACGGCTCGCACAGGCGCACGACGAACGTCTTCACGTCGTTCAACCCGGTTCTCCGATCGAACCTAAACCTCGCCTACACCCAGCCGCTCCTACGCAATCTGGGGATCGACGGTCCACGCCTGCAGATCGCGATCACGCGCGTCAACCGGGAGATCTCGGATATCCAGCTCCGCCGTACCCTCGTTCAGACGCAGCGGGCCGTCCGGTATGCGTACTGGGGGCTGGTCTTCGCCCAGTCGTTCCTCGAGGTCCAGCGTCAGTCGCTCGAGCTCGCCGAGGAGTCGCTGCGCAACAACCGCACGCGTGTCGAGGTGGGGACGATCGCGCCGATCGACATCGTCGAAGCGGAATCGGAGGTCGCGCGAAACGAGGAGTCGGTCATCATCGCTGAAGCCGACGTGGACCGCGCCGAGGACCAGCTGCGTATCCTCATCTTCGATCCGGACGTCTCCGATTTCTGGTCGATCCAACTACAGCCGAGCGACAGCCCGATCCTGCAGGCACGGACGATCGACGTGAACGCGGCGGTCCGGTACGCGCTCGACAACCGGACCGACCTGGACACGCTGGACAAGAACATCCAGAACACCGACACGGACATCCGTTTCTACCGCAACCAGCGGCTCCCGGACGTGAACCTCCAGGTCAACTACTCGCTGAGCGGGGTGGGCGGCACCGAGTTCCTCCGTGGCGAGGGGTTTCTCGGCCCGATCACCGGCACGGAGCAGACGTCGTTCGGCAGCGCCCTGGGTGACATCTTCTCGAACGACTTCCCGAACTGGACCGTCGGTGTCACGGTGGCGTACCCCCTGGGCACCAGCGCCGCCAAGGCCAACCTCCAGCGGGCCCGGCTGGAACGGACCCAGGCCGACGTGACCCGCCGGAGTCTCGAGGTGCGGATCGCGGCCGACGTCCGGAACGCGGGCCGCAACGTCGCGACCAACCTACAGCGGGTCGACGCAACAGAGTCGGCGCGGCAACTGGCCGAACGCCGGCTCGAGGCGGAACAGCGCAGGCTCGAAGTCGGCCTCTCCACCAGCTTCTTGGTGTTCCAGGCCCAGCGCGACCTGGGCGCGGCGCGGAACCGCTATCTGCGAGCGATCCTCGACTACACTCGGTCGCTCGTGGACTTCGACGCGGTGCAGGAAGTCCCGCTGGGCGGCCCGTTCTAAGGAGTCAGAAGTCAGGAGTCAGGAGTCAGAAGGAAGCCGGTTGGCTTCGCCGGCCTGAAGTTCAGTGGGGTCCCGTCGCGATCGACTGACCCGCCTGACTGGCCGACGCGGACCCGTGTCGATGCTACACTCGCGCCCGTGCCGAAGCTGTCGGTCGTCGTCATCACGCTGAACGAGGCGTCGAACATCGACGACGCGCTCGCGTCGGTTGCGTGGGCCAACGAGATCCTCGTCGTCGATTGCGGGAGCACCGACGAGACGGTCGCGCTGGCACGCCGTCATACCGACCGCGTGAGCCATCGAGACTGGACGGGCTACGGCGACCAGAAGAACCACGCGACCGGGCTGGCCACGCACGACTGGGTGCTCTCGCTCGACGCCGATGAGCGGGTCTCACCCGAGCTCGCTACCGAGATCACGACCCTGCTCGGGCAGGGCCCAACCCATCGCGGGTACCGGATTCCCCGCACCACCCGATATCTGGGCCGGTGGATCCGGACGACCGACTGGTATCCAGATCGCCAGTTGCGGCTGTATGACCGCCGGGTCGCCGTCTGGAGCGCAGACCGGGTGCACGAATCGGTGCGGGTCAACGCCAGCGTCGGCCGGCTCCGGCACGAGATCCGCCACCACTCCTATCGGGACCTCTCGGATCACCTCGCGAGGATCGATCGGTACACGACCCTGTTGGCGACGCAGCTGCTGGACGACGGACGGCGCGCCGGACCGCTCGATCTCGTGGTGCACCCTCCGGTGACGTTTCTCCGGAACTACCTGCTCCGGCGCGGCTGCGTCCAGGGGGTCCCGGGCCTCGTCGTCTCGCTTATGAACGCCTACTACGTGTTCTTGAAATACGCGAAGCTGTGGGAGCTGCGGAACGAACAGCACGGAGCGCCTGACGAGCGCAGTCGCTCGTCGTCCTGAAGCAGAAGATGGTAAAGCCCTCCGGCTTTCTCCTGACTTCTGACTCCTGACTCCTGACTGCTTGAGCATCCCGCCATGTTCTCCCTCCACGTCGACACGGCGCGTAGCTGGCGCGGCGGCCAGAACCAGGTGCTGCTGACCGTGCTGGGGCTCCGCGCCCGGGGCCACCGGACGACGCTGGTGGCACATCCTGACGGCGAGCTGCAACGGCGCGCAGCCGAGGGTCCGGACCTGATCCCGATCGCGTCGTCCGGCGAGATGGGCTTCCGTGCGGCCTGGCAGCTGTCACGAGTGCTGACGGCGCTGCGACCGACGGTGGTGCACGCCCACGACGCGCACGCGGTGGCGATGGTGGCGCTGGCCCGCTCGCTCGGCCGGCTCGACCCGTTGCCACGATTCGTGGTGTCCCGCCGGGTCGACTTTCACGTCCGTCGCAACACGTTCTCCCGATGGAAGTACGCGCAGGTCGACCTGTTCCTGTGCGCATCGAACGCGATTCGGACGATGCTCGTCGGCGACGGGGTGCCGGCGGAGCGCACCCTGACGGTCTACGAAGGCGTCGACCTCGAGCATGTCGCAGCGGCACCCCGGCTCGACGTCCACGCCGAGCTCTGGCTGCCGAGCGGCGCGCCGCTCGTCGGCAACGTGGCGGCGCTGGTGCCGCACAAGGGTCACCGGTATCTGATCAAGGCGGCGGCTACGGTGGTGCGACAGGTCCCGGACGCCCGGTTCGTGATCCTCGGCACGGGCGAGCTCGAGGCGACGCTGCGCAAGCAGGTCAAGGATCTCCACCTCGAGCGACATGTCCTGCTCGCCGGGTTTCGCCCGGACGCGCTCTCACTCCAGAAGGGGTTCGATCTGTTCGCGATGAGCTCCCTCACCGAGGGGTTGGGCACGGTCCTGCTCGACGCGATGGCGCTAGGACAAGCGATCGTCGCCACGCGGGCGGGCGGCATCCCTGAGGTGGTCGCCCACGACCAGACCGGGGTGCTGGTGCCCCCACGCGATGCCGACGCGCTGGCCGCCGCCGTCGTACGCCTGCTCGGCGACGCCGACCGGCGGGCACAGCTCGGCCTAGCAGGCCGCGAGCGGGTGCGCGCGTCCTTCAGCGTCGAACGAATGGTCCAGGCGACACTCGACGCCTACGACCGGCTGGTCGACACACCCCTCGCAACGGGCACCGATCGTCGCGCTGTGGTCGGTTGAACCCGCAGGCGTCCATCATGCCCAAGTGGCAGATCGAGAAGTCGAAACGGACCGGGTCCTCGGGGTCCAGACGCCGCAACGACTCAGTGATCTCGCTCGCCATCCCCCAGCCGGGGCTCCGGTATCGCGTAAGGCCGAGGCACCGACCCACACGGATCACGTGCGTGTCGAGCGGGACGACCAGCTTGGACGGGGACAGCCCGGACCAGACACCGAGGTCGACCGCGTCCCGTCGCACCATCCACCGGAGAAACAGGTTGAGACGCTTGCAGGCGCTGCCGGCGGCGGGGCGGGGAAAGAAATAGGTCACCCAGCGCCGGCCGTCGTGGTCGCCATAGATCGCATCGAGGTCGATCGCCCGCGCCCGCATCGCAAACCGGTTCAGCGCCGGTCCGACATCCGACGCGGAGGCCGCGTGACCCTCGAGAAAGAACCGCTCGATCGACCCCGCCTTCGCGAGCATCCGTCGCAGGATCCAGAGCAGCGCGATCAGGTCCACGCCCCGGACCCAGCGGTGCACGAGTGGGCGTAGGCGATCTGTGTCGCGCGCGGGGTCGAAGTGGCGGACGAACGCGGCCGGACTGCCCCCCAGCACCGCGAGCAACGACTCGGTCGTGCTCAGCACGCTCGCGACCTTGCCGAACGCCAGCGCAGACGCGCAGAACGCAACCACCTCCCGGTCGGCAGGGGTGGTGTAGCGACGAACGACGTGGACCGGGTCGACCGCCGATTCGACATGGTTGAAGGTGGCGTACAGACGCTCGAGCGGCGCCTTGAGCCGGCGGAGTGTCGATGACGGCACCCGACGGCTAGTGGCCCGCATAGACATCTAGTGCCGCGTGCACCAGGCTCAGCCGCGAACCGCTCATGAGCGTCGATCGAACGACGTTGCGCCGGGCACCGTCTCGTTCACGTAGACGGTCCGTCCGCCGACCATGGTGGCCGCCACACCGCCGTGTAGCGACCACCCGTCGAACGGCGTGTTTCGCGCCAACGACCTGAACGCGGCCGCCTCGACCCTGACGGCCAGATCTGGCGCCAACACCGTGATGTCGGCCGGCACGCCGGCGGTCAGCTCACCCCCCGGCACCCCGAGGACACGGGCCGGATTCACCGACAGCAACTCGACCAGACGGCTCAACCGGACGCGACCGGCGTGCACCAGCCGGTCCAGACAGATCGACACCGCCGTTTCAAGACCGACGATCCCGAACGGCGCGCGGTCGAACTCCACAAGCTTCTCGTCGTAATGATGCGGAGCGTGGTCGGTGGCGATGCAATCGATGCTGCCGTCGCGCAACCCTTCCAGCATCGCCTCGACATCGGCCGCCTCGCGCAGCGGCGGATTCATCTTGTAGTTCGTGTCGTAGCCGGCAAGCTGCTCGTCGGTCAGTGTGAAGTGGTGCGGCGTCACCTCGCAGCTCACCCGGATACCCTTGTCCTTACCGGACCGAACCGCGTCCAGCGCTCCCCGCGCACTGATGTGCGCGATGTGCACCGGCGACCCGGTGAGACCGCTCAGGGTGACATCGCGCTCCACGATGATCTCCTCGGCGACTCCCGGCAGCCCGCGCAACCCCAGAACCGCCGCGTGATGACCTTCGTGCGCGACACCGTCCCCCGCGAGCGACACGTCCTCGCAGTGGTCGATCACCGGCATATCGAACATCGCCGCGTACTCGAGCGCACGTCGCATCAACGACGCGTTGGCCACCGGACGTCCATCGTCGGACACGGCGACACATCCGGCGGCCCGGAGCTCGCCAATCTGGGCGAGCTGCTCACCCGCCTGGCCCTTCGTGACCGCGCCGACCGGATAGACCCGCGCGAGCCTGGCCTGGGCCGCCCGGTCCAGGATCAGCCTCGTGATGCCGGCGTCGTCGTTGACTGGGTCGGTGTTCGGCATACACGCGACGGCGGTGAAGCCGCCAGCCACCGCGGCGGCGACACCGGTCGCCACGGTTTCCTTGTACTCGTGCCCCGGCTCACGCAGATGGACATGCATGTCGATGAACCCGGGACAGACGACGCATCCGGGTGGCACCTCGATGATGACGGTGCCGGGCTCGATCTCGAGGTTCGGACCGACCCGGGTCACGCGACCACCGTCGATCAGCACGTCCGCCGACCCGTCGACGCCGTTGACCGGGTCGACGACGCGCCCGCCCTTGAGGATCGTCCTATCTGGGTTCGACACCTGTGTACCCACTGGTTCCCACGCGGACAAGTTCGGCCTCGCCCGCGTGGCGGTGCTGCTCAAGAAGTCAGAAGTCAGGAGGAGGCCGGAGGGCTTCGCCAGCTTCTGTTCTACTCAACGGACCAACGACTCGAGCTACGTGAGCGTCATTTGTCCCCAGTCCCCAGTCCGCAGGTTCTGAGGTAATCAGCAACCTGCTACTCATGCCGGGCGCCGGCCAGCAAATACAGCACCGCCATGCGCACGGCGACACCGTTCGCCACCTGCTCGAGGATGACCGAGTAGGGCCCGTCGGCGACCTCCGACGCGATTTCGACACCGCGGTTCATCGGACCGGGATGCATGATGATGACGTCCCGCTTCGCGCGGCGGAGACGCGCCACCGTCATCCCGAACTGCTGAAAATACTCGCGCAGCGACGGGAAGAAGTAGCCGCGCATCCGTTCCAGCTGGATCCGGAGCAGCATGATGACGTCGGCGTCCTCGACCGCCTCGTCGATCGAGGTGGTCGCCCGCACACTCAGCCGGGCCATGTCAGGCAACATCAAGGTGGCCGGCCCGCAGACGCACACCTCCGCACCGAGCGCGCGCAGCAGCAGCACGTTCGACCGCAGCACGCGGCTGTGGAGCAGGTCGCCGATGATGGAGACCTTCAGCCCCTCGACCCGGCCCTTGCGTTGCCGAATGGTCATCGCGTCGAGCAGCGCCTGGGTCGGGTGCTCGTGCATGCCGTCGCCCGCGTTGATGACCCGGGCGCGACAGAGACGCGCTGCCAGATGACCGGCCCCCGCCGCAGCATGCCGCAGCACGATCATGTCGGGGGCCATCGCCTCGAGATTGCGCACGGTATCGGCCAGGGTCTCCCCCTTCACGACGCTCGAACCGGTGGCCGCGACGTTCAGGGTGTCGGCGCTGAGCCGCTTCTCGGCGATCTCGAACGAGGCGCGGGTGCGGGTGCTCGCCTCGAAGAAGAGATTCACCACCGTCTTGCCCCGCAGCGTCGGCACCTTTTTGATCGTGCGGGTGCCAACCTCCTTCATGGCCTCGGCCGTATCGAGAATCAGCTGAATCTCGTCCGCCGACAGATCGCCGATGCTGAGCAGGTCCTTCGCACGCAGCCCCGCCGGAGTCTCGAATTCCGCTGGCGCGCCGGACGATCCACTCCCGGTGAGCGGAATCTCGGCATCGTGACGCGTGGGGTCAGTCCTCGGGAGCATCTTCTAACACCACCTCATCCACCCCCTCGACCTCTTCCAGCCGGACCTGGACGCTCTGGCGGAGGGAGGTTGGCAGATTCTTGCCGACATAGTCGGCCTTGATCGGGAGCTCGCGGTGCCCCCGGTCCACGAGGACGACGAGCTCGATGGACCGAGGGCGACCAAAGTCAATGAGCGCATCGAACGCCGCGCGAACTGTGCGACCGGTGTACAGGACGTCGTCGACCAGCAGAATCCGGCGGTCGTCGATCGAGAACTCGATCTCGGTCTTGCGTAGGACCGGTTGCGGTCCCACCGGGTGACGCATCAGGTCGTCCCGATACAACGTGATGTCGAGCACGCCCGTCGGCACGGCGACGTCCGTGATGTCGTGCAGCACGGCCGAGAGACGACGTGCGATCGGCACGCCGCGGGTCCGGATCCCGACCAGGGCCAGATCGTCGAGCGTGCGATGGCGCTCAACGATCTCGTGCGCAATCCGGGTAACGGTGCGCGCGACCTGGTCTGCCGCCATCACGACAGGCACGATAACTCCCTGGGGATCGCTGGCAGCCAGCACGTCGCCGCGGAATAGACACCGCAACGAGACGGACTCCAGCAGGGTGAGATGGGGAGGACGCGTCGGGAACGGAACACTGTCACACCTCTTTGCGGCCTCTCCGGGCCAGCATTAAAGAGACTGATCAATATTAGCGTCCGGTCCCAGAGGTTCGCAACATAATTCCGCGCGGGGCATCCCGCCTGGACTGCGTTGCTCCTCTCACAAATCCCCAATTTGCTCCCTCGTCGCGCCTTGCAATGGCCGGGCGCGGCATGAGCACGACGCGGGACTCATGCCGCGAACCTCTGGGACAGAACGCCAGTGCTCGGCCCGGTCGCTTGCCAAGCCATCGACAATATGCGCCAAGGGCGTTCAGGTATACTCGCCCGGTATGCCGCTCGACGTCGACGCCGTCGTCGTGTCCAATACCCACCTGTCAAACGACTACAACGTGCTGGTGCTGGCTGCCCCCGCCGTCGCGTCTCAGGTGCAACCGGGACAGTTCGTGATGGTCAAGCCCGGCGTCGGCGACGACCCGCTGCTCCGCCGACCGTTCTCGGTGTTCGAGGTGCTGCGGGACGACGCGCGGGTCACTGGGCTCTCGCTGTTGAACAAGCGGGTCGGGGTCACCACGCGAATGCTGTTCGCGCTGACACCGGGTGACCGGATCCGGTGTCTCGGTCCGCTCGGGCGACCGTTCTCGGTGACGGAACCGCCGGAACGGGCATGGATGGTCGCCGGTGGGGTTGGGCTGGCGCCGTTCGCCACGCTCGCCGCGGCCCTCCGGGAGCGAAATGTGAAGACCACCCTGTTCTACGGTGGTCGGAGCGCGACCGACCTGTTTCATCTCGACGAGTTCCGTCAACGTGGTGTCAGCCTCACGCTGGCCACCGACGATGGGAGCCGGGGCGTGCAGGGGAACGTCACCGTCCCGCTCGCACGAGCCTTCTGTGACGCAGACCGGGCGACACCGATCCGGGTCTATGCCTGCGGACCGACGGCGATGATGCGCGCCGTGACGGAACTGGCGGCGACCCACGGACGCGCGATCGAGGTGTCGCTGGAGCAGGTGATGGGCTGCGGTCTCGGCGGGTGCTACAGCTGTGTCATACCGGTACAGCGCGACAGCGGTCCTGCCCGCCTCGTGCGTTCGTGTCTCGACGGACCGGTCTTCGACGGCGGCACCGTGGTCTGGGAGCAGCTAGGATGAGCGTCGACCTGTCGGTTGACATCGCCGGGTTGCACCTGCGCAATCCGTTCATTGCCGCGAGCGGCTGTTTCGGTTACGGCGTGGAATACGCCGATCTGGTGGACCTGTCGACTCTTGGCGGGGTCGCGGTCAAGGGGCTGTTTCTCGATGCGCGGGAAGGCCATCCACCGACACGAATCGTGGAAACGCCGAGCGGGATGCTGAACGCCATCGGGTTGCAGGGCATCGGTGTCCGGCGGTTCGTGGCCGAAAAGCTACCATTGCTCCGCGCGCACGGCGCCGTCGTGATCGTCAACATCTGCGGCTCGACGATCGACGAGTATGCCGAGGTCGCGCGGATCCTGGACGACGCCGATGGGGTCGGCGCGCTGGAGGTGAACATCTCCTGCCCGAACATCAAGAAGGGCGGGATGATGTTCGGCTGCTCGCTGCAGGGCACGCGCGACGTCGTCGCCGCGGTACGCCGGGTCACCCGGCGTCCGGTCATCCCGAAGCTCACGCCGAACGTGACCGACGTCGCGTCGTTCGCCGCCGCGGCACGTGACGCGGGGGCGGACGCCGTCTCGCTCGTCAACACGTTCTTGGCGATGGCGATCGACGTCGAGACGCGCCGCCCCAAGCTCTCGAACGTGGTGGGCGGACTGAGCGGCCCGGCGATCCGGCCGATCGCGGTCCGGATGGTCCATGAGTGCCGGCAGGCGGTGGACCTGCCCATCATCGGCATGGGCGGCATCATGACCACCGGGGATGCACTGGAGTTCATCATCGCCGGCGCCACCGCCGTGCAGGTGGGCACGGCCAACTTCGTGGACCCGTTCATCTGGAACAAGCTGGTGACAGGCCTCACCGACTACTTGCAACGCCACGGGCTCGCGACGGTGTCCGACCTCGTCGGCACCCTCGACATCACGGACAGGGATACGGTGTGGACCAGCTCCTAGTGGCGCTCGATGTCGACACCCGAGAGCGGGCGCTCGAGCTGGCCGACCTGCTGCGTGGCACCGCCGGGGGGGCAAGATCGGGAGCCGGCTCTTCACGAGCGAAGGACCGTCGCTCATCTCAACGCTCACGCACCGCGGGGACCGGGTCTTCCTTGATCTCAAGTATCACGACATTCCGACGGTCGCGGCCGAGGCGGTGCGCGCCGCCGCCCGTCTCGGGACCTGGATGCTCACGGTCCATTCATCGTGTCCCCGGACCCGCTCGCGTCCGCCAAGGCCATCGTGAGACAGCTAGAAGAGCAGCGCGCCCGGAGCCTGAAGCCTGAACCCTGCAGCCTGAAATGGTTCACCAGCCTGCTGAGGGCCCTCAACCCATGCATCTGACCCTCTACACCCGCCCGGGGTGCCATCTGTGCGACGACCTGAAGGAGACCCTGTTGCGAGTCCGCCGCCGGCAGGCGTTCGAGCTGAGGGAGGTCGACATCTCGGGCGACCCGGCGCTCGAGCGGCGGTATGGACACGACATCCCGGTGCTGCTGCTCGACGGTGTCGAGACCGCGCGACACCGGATCGACGAGGCCGACCTCATACGCAGGTTGACTCGGGCACAGGCGGGATGAGTGGTCCGTCGCATACTTATAGCGACGCACCGAGGTCGTCGAGGCGCCCGGCCCGCAAGGCGCGAGTCGGGAGAAGACAGGGAGTATTTGACCGACGAGCAACGCAGCGGGACGGGATGCATCGGCGGCCGAATGCAGCCGTAATTATCCCACGGGCCGCTAAGTCGTGTGTGCGGGGCGCTCCCCGCACACACGCTCAGAACGGTTCCGGTCGGGCGACCGGTCTTACTTGCCCGTGACGACGAAGTGCCCGCGCCGGTTGCGCGACCAGCACCCCTCGTGTGAATCGGTGCAGAAGGGCGACTCCTCGCCCCGGCTCACCGTCGCGATCCGGTTCGCCGCGATTCCAAGACTCACCAGATAGTCCCTGACGGCAGTCGCGCGGCGCTCGCCGAGCGCGAGGTTGTACTCGTTGGTGCCGCGTTCGTCACAGTGGCCCTGCACGGTCACCCGCGTGGAGTCCCACTGGCCCATCCAGTCGGCGTTGCGCCGCAGCGCAGCCTGCCCGTCGGACAGCAACTCCGACATGTCGAGATCGAAGAACACCGGGTCGAGCGGCGAAGTGCTGTTGAGCTCCTCCAGCGACATCCGCGCGAACAACTCCTCGGGAGTCAGCGGCGCTGGCGGCGGCGGCGGCGGCGGTGGCGGCGGCGGTGGCGGCGGCGGTGGCGGTGGCGGTGGCGATGGTGCCGGCGGCGGCGGTGGCGGTGGCTCAGGCGGCGGGTTATCTGCGCAGCCCAGCGCACCAAGGCCGAGCACCAGGCTCAGGCACACGGCGAGCAGATAGCGATATGCGGACTTCATTAGCAGCGTCTCCTGTTTCCGCGCTCCGATAAGGTCTTGTACGCCTTCTGGTTCAGATACCGTATTCGAACGGAGCGCCCATATAGCCAGAAGTGCAAAGCTTACAGAGGAACGGTGAAATCTGTCAATTCACAGTATTTTCAACTACTTCCGACACCCCGATCTCGGTGTCGACGCCAGGTGCGGCAGCACGGTCCGTTCTTGACCAGGTCAGTCGCCATCGCCGTCGCGGTCCTCGTCCTCGTCCGCCGGCTCATCGAGGTCACCCGCGGCCTCCTCATCGGCCAGCTCGAGCGTGAGCGGCGACAACCCGAACACCACCAGATTGGCACCGCACTCGGAGCAACTCAGCTGGTCGCCACGGTCCACATCGAACTCGTCGACATCGATGTCGGCCCCGCACTCGCTGCAGATCGCCATCCCCTGTTCGCGGCTCCAACGGGACCGAGCGCAGAGCACACCAACACCCGAGACCGGCTCTCCACATCGCCGGATAGCGGGGTGCGGGCGCAGAAGTATAGCGGGAACCCGTAGCGGACCGCAACGCATAACGACGCTCGGCGAGGCACACGGGTTCGCACTTCCTGGTGAAAGGCGCGCGTCGCACCGACACTCGCCGCAATTGATGCCGCCCTCGGCCAGTACACCCCGCCGCGCAGAAAGATTTGTCCACGAATGTCTGACTCCGGACACACGCAACGCCGATAACATGACAAGCGCTAGCCCGATGTCCCGCCACGGCGGGATCGGTGGAGAATCTTCCCGATGATCGCCGCAGCCGTAGGCTCCCGAACCGTGCTGATCGCCTCCGCGGCGACCGGCGTCCGGGACCGGTTCGCCGAGGCGCTGCTGCAGGCCGGTCACCGAACGCTCACAGCAGCGCGGACATCCGACCTGCTCGGCTCGGTCGACACCGCCCGGCCCGGCGTGGACCTGCTGTTGCTCGATCTCGGCCTGGGGGGTGGCGACGGCGTGTCACTGATCCGGCACATACGTGACCACGCCGGCAGTCTGCCGATCATCGTCTTCAGTGGATCGGTCATCGGCGCCGACGAGGTGCGCGGGCTGGCGGCGCTCGGGGTCACCGGCTACGTGAACGAGCACGTCGACGCCCAGCAGATCCTGTCATCGCTGGCACCGCACTTGTTTCCCGACAGCTTCAACCGGCGCAGCAGTGCTCGGGTCGTGCTCGCGATCCCCGTGTCCTACCGGTTCGACAACACCATCGGCGGCGCACTGACGTTGAACATCAGCAAGGGCGGGCTGGCCATCCGCACGATGAGCCCGCTGGCGATCTCTACCGCGGTGCGCGCGCACTTCCAGCTCCCCGGCGCGGACCGCGAGATCAGCGCCGGTTCGCGGGTGGTGTGGAGCGACCGACGGGTGGGCATGGGACTGCAGTTCGAACAAGTGGATGCCGGCGACCAGACCGCGGTCGACGAATATGTCGACCGGCATGATCAGGCTGGGCCGGACGCGTGAGCGTCTTGACACGCTTTCGGCCGTGCCGTTAGGTTCTATGGGGAGTGTTGCGGCCCTCACTCCAGCCGTCCGTAGTGAAAGTCCAGCGCGGCACCGCGACCCGTCGTGGTCGTGATCGATGCCGCGCCCGCCCAGCAAGGCGCGAGGAGCGCGCATTCCGGGAAGCGGGAAGTATGTGCGCGACGGGCAACGAAGCCGGGCGGGATGCATCGGCGGCCAGCGTGGCATAGTTATTCCCGCCCGGGTGCCAAAACAGTATCCAGAACCGGTCGTGCCCCACCGAACGCTCTGGGCGCCGGCGGGAACCTGCACGACGCCAGCGCGTCAGCTCTCGGGAGGAACCGTATCGTGATCGACGTGCAGCACGTGACCAAGCGCTATGGGCCGCTGACAGCGGTGGATGACCTCAGCTTCCGTGTCGAGCGAGGAGAGATCCTGGGATTCCTGGGTCCGAACGGCGCGGGCAAGACGACGACCATGCGGATTCTGACGGGGTATCTGCCGGCGACCGAGGGCCGGGTACAGGTTGCCGGGTTCGACGTGTTCGAACAGCCGATCGAGGCCAAACGCCGAACGGGATACCTCCCGGAGACACCGCCGCTCTATCCTGAGATGACGGTTGACGAGTATCTGCAGTTTGTCGCACGGATCAAGGGCGTGCCGGCGAGTGACCGTCAGGCCCAGATCGGCTCCGCCATGGAGCGCACCAGCATCGCGGACATGGGCGACCGCTACTGCGGCAGGCTGTCGAAAGGGTACCGACAGCGTGTCGGTCTGGCCCAGGCGATCCTGCACAACCCCGACGTGCTGATCCTCGACGAACCAACGGCGGGGCTGGACCCGAGACAGATCATCGAAACACGCAAACTGATCACCGATCTGGCGGGCGACCACACGGTCATCCTCAGCACGCACATCCTGCCGGAGGTTTCGCAGACCTGCCAGCGCGTCGTCATCATCAACCGGGGCCGGGTGGTCGCGGTCGACACCCCGGACAACCTGACGGCGCGGCTGCAGGGGTCGCAGACCCTGTATCTGCAGGTCGACACGCAGGGCGCCGACCCGCTCCCGGCGCTCGAAGGCGTCGCCGGCGTCCTCAGCGTCACCGTCGCCGACAAGCGGGACGGCGTCGGCGGCTATCAGGTCGAAAGTGGCAGCGGTGACGACATCCGGCGCGAGCTGTCCCGGACCGTGGTCACGAACGGGTGGGGGCTGCTGGAGCTGCGGCCGCAGCAAATGAGCCTCGAGGACATCTTCCTGCAGCTGACGACCGAGGATGCGCCAGCCGACACCCTGGCGGCAGATGCCGGGACCGGGGACGACGCGGACGAGGCGAACACGGAGGACCGCACCGATGGGTAATATCCTGACCCTCGCACAGAAGGAACTGCGGGCCTACTTCGTGTCGCCGATCGCCTATGTGCTGCTTGTCTTCTTCGCCCTGTTGTTCGGGTATTTCTACGTATCCAGCATCAATTTTATGGTCCAGTTGAGCATGGGCCAGTTCGGCATGGGTGGTCCGCAGATCATCAACATCAACGAGTTCATGATCCGCCCGCTGTTCGGGAACACCGCGGTGATCCTCCTCTTCATGCTTCCGATGCTGACCATGCGGTCCTTCGCCGAAGAGAAGCGGTCCGGCACCATCGAGTTGCTGCTGACGTCGCCGCTCACCGACTTCCAGATCATCCTGGGCAAGTTTCTCGGGGCGATGGCGCTCTACACGCTGATGCTGTCGCTCACCTTGGTCCACATCGGGGTGCTGTTCTGGTACGGGGAGCCGGAATGGGCGCCGGTGCTCAGCGGCTACCTGGGATTGCTGCTCATGGGCGGGTCGTTCATCTCGATCGGCCTGGCGATCTCCAGCATGACGAAAAACCAGATCGTCGCCGGGGTCTCCACCTTCGCCGTGCTCCTCCTGTTCTGGATCATCAACTGGATGGGCGACGCCTCCGGCACCATGACGCAGTCGGTGCTGGCGTATCTGTCGATCCTCGAGCACCTCGACGATTTCTCGAAGGGTGTCATCGACACGACACACGTGACTTACTACGTCAGCTTCATCACGCTCGGGCTGTTCCTGACGGCGAAGTCGATGGACATGGCCCGCTGGAACGGATAGCGGCTCAAGGACACGCTACGGGCCCGTAAGGCCCCTAATACCCGATGCTGAACAGACTTTTCGGCTCGCTCGGCTGGCTTGGTTCGATTCTGGTGTTCACAGCAGTGGGGATCTGGTTCGTCCGCCCGGATCTGGAGCAGTTGCGGCGGGTGCTGGCGTTCGCGGGTCTGGCGGGTCTCCTGCTCTACCTCGCCGGTCAGTGGCGTCAGGTGGCGCGGTCGTTCGAGCGACGGCAGACACGCTACGGCACCCTGGCGGGCACCGGCGTCGTGCTCGTGCTCGCGATCATCGTCGCGCTCAACTACGTCCTCGCGCGGCAGAACACGCGTTGGGACCTGACGGCGGCGCAGCAATACTCTCTGTCGGACCAGACTCAGCGAGTGCTCGAGGGCCTGGAGTCGCCGATCAGGATCCTGGTGTTCGCCCGCGAACCGGAGTTTCCGCGGTATCGGGATCGACTGGACGAGTACGCCTATCTGTCGAGCCAGGTAACCGTCGACTACGTCGACGTGGACAGGCAGCCGATGCTGGCGCGTCAGTACGAGGTGCAGTCCTACGGGACGATCGTGTTCGACTACGAAGGGCGGGTCGAACGGGTCGTGTCGGACGCGGAGCAGGACCTGACCAACGGTCTGATCACGGTGATCGAAGGCAAGCAACAGACGGTGTACTTCCTCGAGGGACACGGCGAGAAGGAGCACACCGGCGCCGACCGCGACGGCTACTCCACCGTCTCGGGCGCCCTCGGTCTGGACAACTTCGAGGTCGAGTCCCTCGTGCTCGCGCAGCAGAGCGCCGTGCCGGAAGACGCCACCGTCGTGGTGGTCGCCGGACCGCAGACCGACCTGCTCCCGGGCGAGGTCGCGGCGCTCCGCGTCTATCTGGACCGTGGCGGCAAGCTGCTCGTGCTGATCGACCCGCCGAGCGACAGCGCAGCGCCGGAGCCGGAAGGGCTGCTCGGGTTGCTGCGCGAGTGGGGCATCGAGCCCGGCACCGACGTAGTGGTCGACGCGAGCGGGATGGGACAGCTGCTCGGCGCCGACGCCTCGGTCCCGGTCGTGGCCAACTACCCGTTCCATCCGATCACAGACCGGTTCAACCTGCTGACCGCCTACCCGCTGGCCCGCTCGGTGCTCGGCGCGACCGAGAGCCCCGCCGGCCGCGTCGCGCAGTCGTTCCTCGAAACAAGCGCGCAGAGCTGGGCGGAAGCGGATATCGACGAGCTGGCGACCGGTCAGGTCGAGCTGAACGAGGAGGCCGGCGACCGGCCCGGACCGGTGACGATCGGGATGGCGGTCTCGGCGCCGGCGCCGTCCGTCGAGCCGGCCGTGACCGGCACCGACGCGGATGGCGGTGAACCCGACGCCGAGGACGATGAGACCGACACGGAGGGCGATGGGACCGACGCGACACCGCCCGAGACACGGCTGGTCGTGATCGGCGATTCCGATTTCGCCACCAACGGCGTCGTCGGCATCCAGGGCAACCGGGACATGTTCCTGAACACGGTCAACTGGCTCGCACAGCAGGAGAACCTCATCTCGATTCGCGCGCGAGAGCCGGAGGACCGACGGCTCACGCTGACCGCGGACCAGCAGCGGCGGCTGTACTGGCTCTCGCTGCTCCTCGTGCCCGGGTTCGTGCTCGGCACCGGTGTCTACACCTGGTGGCGGAGACGCTGATGCGCGGGCTGCGATCCACGGCGGTGCTCCTGGTGGTGGCGCTTGGGCTGGGTGCGTACATCTACTTCGTCGAGTCGGACCGGCCACCGGGAGGGACACCGGAACCACGGGACATGGCGTTCGACTTCGAGTCGGACGACATCACCCGGCTCTCGGTGACGGCAGAGAGCGGCGACCGCACCGTGCTCGAGAAGACCGACGACCGGTGGCAGCTTGTCGAGCCGTTCGCCGGAGCGGTCGATGTGACCGAGGTGGTCGCGCTGTCCTCGAGTCTCGCCGCACTCGAGATGCAGCGGGTGGTGGCCGAACCGGAGGACGCCGCGGATCTGACGGCGTTCGGGCTGGGCGAGCCGCGGATCGAGGTCGGAGTCACAACGACGACCGGCACCGACGCGCGGCTGCTGATCGGCGAGCAGACCCCGACCGGTGGCGATCTGTATGCGACGGTCGCCGGGTCGAACCGCGTATTCTTGATCTCCGGGTATCTGGACGGCACCTTCAACAAGACGACGTTCGACCTCCGTGACAAGACCATTCTCGATTTCACTCGTGACCAAGTGGACTCGCTCGAGATCACCGGTGCCGACCTGGCCATCCGTCTCCGCCAGGTGGACAACCGCTGGTCGCTGGTCCACCCGATCGAGGCACACGCCGACCTGGGCGTCACCAACGGTCTCGTCGGCCGATTGAGCACGGGGCAGATGGCCGCCATCGAGGCGGAGAGCACCGATGCACTGGAGTCGTTTGGGCTCGACACCCCACGGTTGACGGTCACCGTCGGTCTGGGCAGCTCGGCGGCGACGTTGCTGATCGGCGACGCGACGCCGGCGGGCACCGTCTATGCCCGCGACACCGCTCGCAACCTGGTGTTCACGGTCAGCGAATCGCTCCTGACCGAGCTCGAGCAAGAGGTCGACGAGTATCGCCGGAAGAACCTGTTCGCGTTCCGACCGTTCAACGCGACGGCGCTCGAGATCGACCGCGACGATGAGCGCTGGAAGTTCGAGAAGGTGGAGGCAACCGCCGAGGGTGAGGCGGACCGGTGGCGACGCACCACACCCAACGAGGGCGATGTCGAGCCGAACGTAATGGACGACCTGCTGGCCAAGCTGTCGAACCTGCGCGCCGAGTCGTTCGTCGCGTCCCGTGACGGAACAGGGCTCGACGCGCCGGGCTGGACCATGCTAGTCACGTTCGACGAGGACGGCGCGCAGGAACGGGTCGTCGTGGGTCGCGTCGACGACGAGGTGTTCGCCGTGAACGGCGATGAACCTGGGGCAGCGCGTCTCAACACCCGAGCCTGGGACGATGCGCTGGAGGCGCTGGACGCGCTTGAGTAATGCCCCACGGCGCGCGCGAAGGGGCTATTCGAGCGCCTGGCCCAAGAGTCGGCGAGCGAGCGCTGTGACCTCGTCGGGGTCGGCGTCGAACCCGCCGCCCTGCGCGACTTCCGGACGACCACCGCCGCGCCCAGCCCAGCGGCCCAGCAAGCCCCGGATCAGGGCGGCCGCGTCGAGGTCGACATCGTGGGCGCGCGCGACGACGACCGCGACCGGCCGTGCGTCCGACGTCAGGACAGCGACGTGACCCCCCCGGCGCACCACTTCGACGGCCACCGCCTTGAGCGACCCGGCGTCGTGCCCGGCGAGCCGTGACACCACCACGGTCGCCCCGCCAACCGGCTGTCCGGCCGCGACCAGCGATGCCGCATCGAGCGACACCAGACGGCCCTCGAGCGCCCGGGTCACCCGCCGCTGGTCACGCTGACCGGTCTGGACCCGCTTGATTTCCGACACCAGCTCCTCCGGCGTCACCGAGAGCAACCGGACACACCCGGCCACCTGCTCCCGCTGGGCGCGAACGTGTCGGAGCGCCCGTTCGCCACAGACGAACCCGACACGCGTACCGCCCTTGAAGCGCTCGGCGGACGACACGGCGATGATCCCGATGGCCCCGGTCCGTTCGACGTGCGTCCCGCCGCAGGCCGACAGGTCGCATCGGTCGATCTCGACAAGCCGGACCCGTCCGGTCCGACTGGACGGCTTTCGCAGCTCGAGCCGGGCTGCCTCCTCCGCACTGACGAGGCGGACCGTGACCACCCGGTCGTCCCAGACGACCGCGTTCGCCGCCGACTCACTCGCCACCACCTGCTCTGGTGACAGCGGCCGGTCGAGATCGATGGTCGAGGCTCGCTCTCCGAGATGAAAGCCGACCGTCCGGGCCGCGTATAACTGCGCGAACGCGGCCGAGAGCACATGCTGCCCGGAATGCTGCTGCATGTGGTCGAACCGGCGGGGCCAGTCGACCTGGCCGTGCACCGTCTCCCCGACCGCCGGGACCGGCGCCGCCTCCACCATGTGCCACACTGTTCCGTCCTCGCGATCGACGACGTCAACAACCCGGCCGGAGCCCAGGGAGCCGGTGTCGTTCGGCTGCCCACCCGAGGTCGGGTAAAAGGCGGTCCGGTCCAGCCGGACCGCCACGCATCCATCGGCCGGCTCGGCCGCCACGACGGCCGCCGCAAACTCCCTCAGCGTGGAGTCGGTGTAGTAGAGACGGGTGGTCGCGCTCATGGGTTCGTGCTCGTCCCTTCAGGCTTCGGGCTTCGGGCTTCAGGCTCGGCCGTGAGCGCCGGGTCGACGAGACCCGCCTGCGCAAAGCCGCGGGCGCGCAGCTGACAGCTGTCGCAGCGCCCGCAGGGACGTCCGTCCGGTGTGGGCGCATAGCAGCTGTGGGTCAACCCGTAGTCGAGACCCAGCGCGTGTCCGCGTGTGATGATTTCCACCTTCGACCAGCGAACCAGCGGCGCGTGCACGCGAAACCGCGCCCCCTCGACCCCGGCCTTCGTCGCCAGGGTGGCCAGCCGCTCGAACGCAGCGATGTACTCGGGGCGACAGTCGGGATACCCGGAGTAGTCGAGCGCGTTGACCCCGATGAACAGGTCGGTGACGCCGAGCACCTCGGCCCAGCCGAGCGCCAGCGACAGCAGCACGGTGTTGCGCGCCGGGACGTAGGTCGATGGGATACCGTCACGGTCCGGCGGCCGGTCCATCGGAACCTCGCCGGCCCCGGTCAACGCCGAGCCGCCGAACGCGGCCAGGTCGACCTCGAGCTCGAGATGGCGCGCGACATCCAGCGCGCGCGCCACCCGACGCGCCGCGTCGAGCTCGCACGTGTGGAGTTGCCCATAGCGGACCGTCAAGGCGAACAGGACGAACCCCTCGGCCCGCGCGATCGCCGCGGCCGTATACGAGTCGAGCCCGCCGCTCAGCAGCACGACCGCTCGTCGCGCCGTCCCATCAGCCATGCCACGCTAGTGTCTCGTTGTTAGCGCCTCGCATCGCCGCCGCCTCAATCTGGCGCAGGCCGTTCCGAAATGTGTCTGAAGTCGAAGCTGGCAACGCCCTCCGGCTTCCTCCTGCCTTCTGTCTCCTGACTCCTGACTTCTTGAGCATCTCCCTCAAACCCCCCGTGTCTCGGCTCCCCACAGATGCTTGTGCAGCTGGATCTGCAGCCGCACCGGCAGACGGTCGGCGAGCATCCACTCGGCGAGGCGCGCCGGCGGCAACAGGTCGTGTACGGCCGAGAACAGCACCGTCCCGCACCGCGTCTCGAGCGTGTGCCGCCGCACCACGTCCCGCGCGAACTCGTAGTCGACACGGTCGGCGATGACGAACTTGACCTGGTCGCGGTCGGTCAGCCTCGAGAGGTTATCCCAGGCGTTCCGGTCACACTCGCCGCTCCCGGGACACTTGACGTCCACGACCTTGACGACCGCGGCCGGCACACGGGCCACGCTCACGTGCCCGCCGGTCTCCAGCAGCACGGTGGCGCCGGTGGCCAGCAGCCGGTCCATCAGGGGATAGACGTCCTCCTGCAGCAGCGGCTCGCCCCCGGTGATCTCGACCAGGTCGCACCGGTACTGCTCGACAGCGGCGACGACCTCGTCCACGTCGAGCTTGCGCCCCTCGTGAAACGCATACGGCGTATCGCACCAGACACAGCGCAGATCGCAGCCGGTCAACCGCACAAAGACACACGGCCGGCCGGTGTGGGTGGACTCGCCTTGAATCGAATGGAAGATCTCGTTGACAGTCAGCATGGCCGAGGGCGCCCACATCCATTCTACCCGTGGCGCCAGTGCGCTAGCACCAGCCGTGCGTGACGAAGCAGGATGTGTACTTCAAGGCGGCGCTTCGCTAGAATGGCACCCGTCATGGAAGTCCGGATCGGTACAGCGGGCTGGAGCTATCCATCCGGGGCGGGCACCTGGGACGGCATCTTCTACCCGGCCCGCGGCCGGGGCATCCGCCCGCGCGGGTTCGACGAGCTCGCCTACTACGCAGAGCGCTTCGACACCGTGGAGGTGAACTCTACGTTCTACCGTCCCCCCAGCGCCGCGGTCACGCGACGGTGGGTCGAGCGCACCCCACCCGGATTCGTGTTCTCAGTGAAGCTCTACCAGCAGTTCACGCATCCCAAGATGTTCCAGGCGGCGACCGGCGCGGGGACGTGGTCGGTCGGTCAGCCCGACGTCGACCGTTGTCTGCTGGGCCTCGACCCGATCGCGGCCGCCGGAAAGCTCGGCGTGCTGCTGGCCCAGTTTCCGCCGAGCTTCAAGCAGGACGAGACGTCGTTATCGTATCTGGAGTGGCTGCTGACTCGGTTCCACGACTGGCCGCTCGCGGTGGAGCTGCGTCATCGCAGCTGGAGTGACCATGTGGCGGACACCCTCACGCGGCTGAATCAGCTGGGTGCGGCCTGGGTCCAGATCGACGAGCCGAAGTTCCGGTTCTCCATCCAGCAGAACCAGCTACCCAACGTCGAGAGCTTCTACTACATGCGGCTCCACGGCCGTAACGCGGAGAAGTGGTGGCGGCACGACACGGCGGAGCAACGCTACGACTACCTGTACACGGACGCCGAGCTGGCGCCGTTCGCCCGGACCGCCGACGCCGCGCGACGGCTGGTCAAGAAGCTGTATCTCTATCTGAACAACCATTTCGCCGCCAAGGCGGTCGCCAACGCGGTCTCGCTGAAGGCAGCGCTGGGAGAGCCGATCACCGGCGACTACCCGCAAGCGTTCGTCGAGCGGTATCCTCAGGTTCGAGATCTGGTCCACCCGCACGTGTCCGACCTGCTGCGGGCGACCTCCTTCGCCAAGGCTGCGGCGGATCCGCCATAGATCGCCGAGGGAGTTGCACCGGCGAGCGGAGGCGGAACCCTGAAGCCCAGGAGCAGGCTGATGCCTGCCCCCGTCACGTCCCCACCTTGGCCACACCGATCCGCGGGCACAGCGCCGCAATAGCGCAGCGGCCGCAAGTCGGGTAGACCGGCTTACAGACGTTCTGTCCCCAGGTCACCAGATACAGGTTGATCTGGGGCCACCAGCGGCGCGCCGCCACCTGGTAGAGCGCCTGCTCGGTCTCCTCAGGTGTGCGTGTCTCGACCCACCCCAGGCGGTTGGAGATCCGATGGACGTGGGTGTCGACACAGATGTTGTCCTCGCTTCCGAGCGCTACAATGAGCACGAGGTTGGCGGTCTTGCGGCCGACACCCGGCAGGGTGAGCAGCTCCGGCATCGTCGTCGGCACCCGTCCGCCATACCGATCCAGCAGCAGCCGGCATGTCTGCCTGACGTGCTGCGCCTTGTGCCGGTAGAAGCTGACCGGGTAGATCAGCGTCTCGATGGTGCTCACGCGCAGCCTGACCATCTCGCGCGGCGTGCCGGCGCGAGCAAAGAGCCGGTTGGAAGCCTCGAACGTGACCGGGTCCCGTGTCTGGGCCGACAACATCGTGGCGACCAGCACCTTGAAGGGATCGGAGTGCTCCTCCTCGGCGATCTTCTCGACCGCCGGCTCGGCCATCGAGCGCATCGCGGCTTCCAGCCGGTGCATCACCCGGGCCACCTGCCGACGGGCGGTATCAGACGAACCAGGACGTGGCCCACGCACGCGACCGCCGGTTCTCTTCGCACTGCTCATGACTCGGTATCACCGGATGTACGCCTGATGCTGGCGAAGCCCTCCTGCTTCCTCCTGACTCCCGCCGTCTGACTCCTGCCTCCTGTAGGGAGTCTCACCGGCGTGATCGCCGGCCGGCCGCAGAGCACCGCCACGACGTTCCGCGCGGCGAGGTCGGCCATCGTGGCCCGGGTCTCGCGCGTCGCGCTGCCCAGATGCGGCACCAGACAGACGTTTTCACGCGACAGCAGCCCCTCGTGCACGCGCGGCTCCCGTTCGTAGACGTCCAGACCCGCCCCGGCGATCAGACGTTCCTCCAGCGCCCACACCAGCGCCGCCTCGTCGACCACGGGACCGCGTGACGTGTTGATCAGAAACGCAGAGCGTTTCATGCGCGCCAGCGCCCGCCGGTCGATCAAGTGGCGTGTCTCCGCCCTCATCGGCACGTGCAGAGACACGACGTCGGAGCTCAGCAGCAGCTGGTCGAGTGGAAGCACAGCGGCGGCCGTCTCTGGGCCGGACACGTCGCCGCCGGGTCGGGCGGCGAACACGGCGCGCATGCCGAACGCCGGCGCCACCGCCGCAACGGCACGACCGATCCGCCCCGCGCCGATGATCCCGAGCTGCTTGCCGCGCAGCTCGGTGCCCAGCATGAAATCGAACGTCCACCCCGACCACGCACCGCGGCGGATGACACGCTCCCCTTCGCCGAGACGACGCGTCACGGCGAGAATCAGGGCCCAGGTCAGCTCGGCGGTCGCGCCGGTCAGCACATTCGGTGTGTTCGTCACGACGATGCCCCGTGTGGCCGCGGCCGTCACATCGATATTGTCGAAGCCGACCGCGACCGTGGCGATGACCCGGAGCTGGTCACCCGCGGCAATCACCGCGGCGTCGATCCGGTCGGTGAAGACGCAGATGATCCCCTGCTTCCCCCGTAGCCGGGCGCACAGCGCCTCGTGCGTCAGGTCGTCGGGCTCGGTGTGCAGGTCGATCTCGCCGACCGCGTCGAGCTGAGCGAGCACGGCGGACGGCATCCGCCGCGTCACGAGGACGGCTGGCTTTGGCGGGACCATCTTCTCTCGTTGGTTTGAGGCGCAGCGTTACTATCCCGTCGGGTCGACGATGCCGACAATCGCCGCGTCCACCGGGGCCGCGCGCCGGCCGAGGGCGGCACCCGCGGCGCGTCCCTCGAGCACGAGCAACACCAGCTCGCCGACACCGGCGCCGACCGAATCGACGGCCAGCTGGACCCCGCCCACCGGCTGACCGTCCCGGTCCACCGGCTGGGTCAACAGCAGCTTCGCACCGACGAGCGTGCGGTGCTTCCGCGTCGCCACGACGGAGCCAATGACCCGAGCCAGACGCATGGTGCAGTCCTAGACAGCTCCTACGGGATGAGATAGTAACGTCTGAAGCAAGTTTTCATGACACGCGGAGATGTCTAGGCCCCGCGTAGCGGGGCTGTGAGAAAAGCTTCTGCTAGCGAGGCTGCGCGTCACTTTTCTCGTCGATTTGAGGCGCAGCTTCGCTAGCGTCTCGGGGCCCGACGTCTTGGGGACCGTCGCGGCGGGCCGGCGGGGACGTCGTCAGTCGTCCAGTGGTCGCAGATCCCGGTAACGGCGGCGTCGGTCGGCACCACAGCCGGGAGAAACGGAAAGGACGCCGCCCGCCCGCGGACGAAGAACACCTCTTCCCCGGCGCCGGCGCCGACGGCGTCGACTGCCACGAGCGGCCTGCCCACGGCCTCACGGGCGGGTGAGAGCGGTTGCACCACGAGCAACGTGAGCCCGACCAGACCCGGGTCCTTGATGGTCGAGACGACGTTGCCGATCACCCGCGCAAGCTGCATCGATCGAAAGCCCTGGAGTGCGTGGGATTCGGGTTTCCACGCTGCGATCTCTTCAGGTCGAGTCGTCGGTCTCGACGATATCGACGATATCGACGATGCCGACGATCGCGGCGTCGACCGGGCGGTCGGCCAGACCGGCCGCCATCCGCGCGGAGCTCCCGCTGACGATCAGCACGGTCTCGGCGGCGCCGGCGTCCACGGTGTCGACCGCTACCAGCTGGGCGCCGCGCGGCTCGCCATCGGGCGAGACGGGCTGTACGAGCAGCAGCGTGCTGCCGACCAGACGCTCGTCCTTACGCGTCGCGACGACGGTACCCACCACCTTGGCGAGGATCATGTCGTGTCTGCTAGCGAAGCTGCGCCTCAAACCGACAAGTGAACGCGGTGCGCCCCCTCGCTAGCAGAAGCATTTTGCAGAGCCCCGCTACGCGGGGGCTCGCGCGGGTCCGCCCGGCGGACACGGTCACTGGCCGGTGCTCTTGCCGATCGGCAGGACGTCCTCGAGGTTGCTGTGGGGCCGCGGGATCACGTGGACCGACACGAGCTCGCCGACCCGACGAGCCGCGGCGGCGCCGGCGTCGGTGGCCGCCTTCACCGCCGCCACGTCGCCTCGGACGAGCGCGGTCACGAACCCTGCGCCGATCTTCTCCCAACCGACCAACGTGACATTGGCGGCCTTGACCATGGCATCCGACGCTTCGATCATCGCCACCAGTCCCTTGGTCTCCACCATTCCGAGCGCCTCGCCCATGAGATGCCTCCCGCTACCGTAGCTGCTTGACGGCATCTGCGATCAGCGCCGTCAGCTCGCGGTATGTTAATCGAATTCCGTCGTCCGGATCTAACAGTCCGAGGTGACAGTCCCGCGTCGCGGCACCACCGGACCCGACCGTCTGCGCCTCGACCAGCCGCGCCCCTGGCTGCGACGGCGCCTCGAGCACCTGACAGCTAACGTCCTCTCCCTCCTTGCCCTCCTCCCGAGCCGGCGGGCAGAGCGGCGCCGGTGCCGCGATGCCATAGCGGTCCCGGAGGCCCTGCAACCGGTTCACTTCTTCCCGTGACAACAGCCGCTCGCCGCCGAGCTGTCTGGCCACCAGGCTGATCCGCGCGAAGTGCTCCACCGTCTCCATCTTGTAATAGGCGCCGAACAGATCGTGCGCCACGGTCAGGGCGCCGTGGTTGGCCAGCAACAATCCGTCGTGCGCGCGGATGTAGTGCCGCACGGCATCGGCCAGCTCGCTGGTGGATGGGGTGCCGTAGTCAGCGATCGGTATGCTTCCGAGGGTCGTGACGACCTCGGCCAGGACCGCCCGGTCGAGCGGGATCCCGGCAACCGAGAACCCGGTGGCGGTCGGCGGGTGCGCGTGCACGACCGCCTCGATCTCCGGCCGGTGCTCGTAGACCGCCAGATGCATGAGGATTTCAGACGACGGCTCCCGTTCCCCGGTCAGCTTGCGCCCACTGAAGTCGGTGGTGACCATCATGTCCGGCGTCATGAACCCCTTGGAGACGCCGGCCGGGGTCGTCAACAGCCGCTCGGCATCAAGCCGCACGCTGATGTTGCCGTCATTCGACGCAACGAAGCCGCGGTCGTGCAATCGCCGCCCGATCTCGACGATGTCGGCGCGGAGCCGTTCCTCGATCTGCATCTCGTGTCTCGAGTCCGAAGTTCGCGAACATTTTCCGGGCGGGGCATCCCGCCTGGCGGCGCCAGCCGCCGCCCGGCCCGTTCATGGCCGGGCTATGGCCAGGTCTCGCCGAAGCCGTGGCGACGGCGGATTGCTCCTCGGTCGAATGCTGCCGGTATGCTCCCTCGTCGCGCCTGCACTGGCCGGACGCAGCATGAGTACGACGCCGGAAAATCTGTCCGCGAACCTCTGACCCGAAACACTAGTCTCGGGCTCGGGCTCGCGATTCCTGCTGGAACGCCGTGCGGCAGTACTCGGAGCAGAAGTAGTGCATCCCCCCCTTCCGGCGGAGCGTCAGGGCCCGCGCCTGGTCGACGTAAGTCCCGCACACCGGGTCCCGCACCAACGGTACCCCTTTCGCGGGAGGTATCTGAGGCCGGCGCGCGGCACCCTCGACGACACCGCCGATAAACTTCCAGACCAGCCGCACCAGCAGCATCACGACGAGAAACCGGATGAGCCAGCCAAACACCATTTGAGTCGGCGACACGCGCCAGGCCCGCCTGCTAGTGGCCTGTCTGGGCCACTTGTGGCCTGTATAGGGCCACTAGGGATGTGCGGCACGGATGCGTTCGATCGCGTCGGCGGCGGCGAGCGCTTCGGGGCTGCCAGGGGCGACCCGCTGGACCTCTTCCCAGGCTTCGATGGCACCCTCGAGATTCTGTTTCCCGAAGGCCCGGACGATACCAAGGTTCAGGATCGTCTTGGCGTGCGCCGGGTCCACGTCCAGTGACCGGGCAAACTGCAAGAGCGCGCGATCGGTGTCGTCCATGTAGTAGTACGCCACCCCAAGATCGGTGCTGACCTCAACCTCCTCTGGGCTCAGCGCAAGCGCTGCTTCAAACCAGGGGATCGCGTCTTCGAAGCGATGGGCGTCAAAGTAAAGATTCCCGAGGTCCACACGAACCTGGACATCCTCTGGTGCGTTCTCAGCGGCCGCGCGCAGCTCCACCGCGCGCGCCTCGTCGATGGGCGGCACCTCCGGCACCGGTAGGGTCTGAGCGGGGGGCGTCTGGGTCGCGGCCACCGGATCCGCCGGCCACTGGCTCCAGATAATCCAGCCCATCAGCCCACCCGCCAGCGCCAGCGACAAGACGAGGGGCAGCGGTTCGGTGCGGCTCATGAGGAATGTCTGGCCTTCTCGAGCCGATCATAACAACGCGACCCGAACGGCGTCCACACGCGCGTCAGCCGAGAAGAACGACCATCTCGCGGACGGCCCTTTCCAGACCCACCAGGACAGCGCGCGCGACGATGCTGTGACCGATGTTGAGCTCGACGATCTCCGGAATGGCGGCGACTGGCTTCACATTCACGTAGGTCAGCCCGTGACCGCCGAGCACCTCGAGCCCGTCCTCGTGCGCCTGGCTGGCCGCCTGCCGGATCCGCACGAGCTCCGCCGTTCGTCCGTCAGGGGTGGCATCGGCGTAGGGGCCTGTGTTGAGCTCGACCGCGGTCGCCCCCGTCTCACGAGCCTGCACGATCTGGTCCGGCGCCGGGTCAATGAACAGACTGACCGTGATACCGGCCGCCTGCAACCGCCCTACCACGCCGGCAATCGCCGTCTGGTGCTGCACAACGTCAAGACCCCCGGTCGTGGTTACCTCGTCCGGGTACTCCGGCACCAGCGTCACTTGACCCGGCTTCACGTCGCCGGCGATCGCGACCATCTCGTCGGTCGCCGCCATCTCTACGTTGAGCCGAGTCGACACCACCTCGCGCAACAGCCGCAGGTCGCGGTCCTGGATGTGGCGCCGGTCTCCGCGCAGATGCACGGTGATGCCATCTGCGCCGGCCAGTTCCGCCAGCGCCGCCGCCGTCACCGGCTCCGGCTCGCGTGCGCGCCGCGCCTGTCGAATCGTCGCCACGTGGTCGATGTTGACGCCAAGACGCATGATCGCCCCCCCCAAGGCATGCCCGAGAAGTCAGGTGTCAGAAGACGTCTTCTGGTCTTCTCACCGCTGCATTCTGGCTGCTGACTTCTTGTGTGTCTTACGACGCGCCCTCCCCGAGATCGACCCGCACACGTGCCGCGATCGTCTCGGCGAGTCGCTGGATCGCCTCCTGATCCGGTCCTTCGATCATGATCCGCAGCAGCGGCTCGGTTCCCGAGTAGCGGACGAGCACCCGACCCTTCCCCACGAGATCGCGCTCGGCCTTCTTGATGAGCCGCGACACCTCGAGGAGCTTCGCCAGCGCGGTCCGCTGCCGCACTCGCACATTCACCAGCACCTGGGGCAACGGCACCAGATCAGCGGCCAGGTCGGCCAACTCCCGTCCGGTCTCGATGACCGCCCGCACGATCACCAGGGTGGTGGCCAGCCCGTCGCCGGTCGCCAGGTGGTCGGCGAAGATCGTGTGTCCGGACTGTTCGCCGCCGAGCGCGATGCCGCGCCGGTTCATTTCCGCCCACACCAGCCGGTCCCCTACCGAACACCGGTGCACCGCGATGCCGTCGGCGCGCAGGGCGTGCTCCAGCCCGATGTTGCTCATCACGGTCGCCACCACCGCCTCCCGAGGCAGCCGTCCCGCCGCCGCGAGCCGGCGGGCCGCTATCAGCAGCACCGCGTCGCCGTTGACCAGCGTGCCTCGGTGGTCGACAAACACGACCCGGTCGCCGTCGCCGTCGAAGGCCGCGCCCAGCCGGCATCCCTGCTCGACCACCACCCGCGCCAGACGCTCTGGATGGGTGGAGCCGCAGTCGAGGTTGATGTTGCGACCATCCGGCCGATCGTGCAGCACGATCGGGTCCAGCCCCAACCCCCGCAGTACCGCCGGCGCCAACTGGCTGGTGGCGCCGTTCGCACAGTCGATGGCGATCCGCAGGTCCGCCGGCACCGTCACCCCGTTGAGAATCCGGCTGGTGTGGGCGATGTACGATTCGCTGAACGCGATGGGCTCCACCGACGGAACCGGGGTGTCGGGCACCGCCCAGGTCTCGTCGGTTACTAACGCCGTGATCCGCGCCTCCAGATCGTCATCCGCTTTCTCGCCGTCTCCCGTGATGACCTTGACCCCGTTATCCCGGAACGGGTTGTGCGAAGCGGAAACAACGATGCCCGCGTCGAACTCGCCGTCACGTGTGAGAAACGCGACCGCCGGTGTCGACAGGAGACCGCCGTCGGTCACGCTGCCCGCCTCGCTCTCGATCCCGCGCGCCAGCTGAGCTGTGATCCACTCGCCCGACTCGCGCGTGTCTCGGCCGATGAGCACCTGGACGGAGTCGCCGGCGCCGCTGTGCATCCTGACGACAGCCGCGCCGAGCCGCGCGAGCGTGCGCGCGTCCAGCGGAGGCTCGCCGGGCGTACCACGAACGCCATCGGTGCCGAACAACCTCGTGGACATACCTGTGGCCCGTATAGGGCGAATCAGCATCGCTCTCCGGGTGAATACAACGGGGCGTTCACCACGGGCTGCCAGGGGGGCCTGCGCTCACCGAAGGGTGACCAGCACGATCGTGGGCTCGACCTGGGTGACCTCGAAGGCACGCTGTGGCGCGAACTCGACCGACAGATTGTAGCTGCCGGCTTCCCGGCCGGCTAGGTCGACGAAGGCACCCACCATGCTGCTGTCGAGCCCGCGCATCTGCTCTGGCGGTCCATACACGGTGACCGTGATCGACTCCGGTGTGACCCTGGCCGACAGCCCTGACGGCGCATTTCGCACCCGGACCGGCACCTCGACCAGCGTCCGCTCGACCGGCGCACGCACGATCTCGACCGTCACCCGTGCTGCGCCTGGAGTCTCGAGCCGCAAGTTCGGGTCCGCCAGGCCGACCGTGAGTGATTCCTCCAGTGGAACTGAGGCGTTCGTCACGTCGAGCGGCTCGGTGATCGCCTCGGTCAGCTGACGCAGCAGGCTCAGCGGACCGACGACCGCCACAGTGGACGGGTCGGCGACAACACGGCCTACCACGAACCCCGGCGCCGGCTCACCCTCGACCACCGGCACGACCGGCACGACCCGAGGTGACCCCGCGTCCTCGAGCGTCAGCGAGACTGTCGACGGAATCACCTGGGTCACCTGGACACCGGGTGGAGCGCCACGGACGCGATCGGCCGTCATGTCGAACAGACGGGGCCCCAGACGCTCTGACTTCAGATCGATGATCGCCGTCACCTCCCCCGCTTCGAGACGGCGCAGTACCGCCGATGGTCCGCGGAGCCGCACCTCCACCTCGTCGGGCAATTCCCCCAGGATCTCCACCGAAGCCGGCACGTTCTCGAACTCCAGCGGAACGCGCAGACCCCGCTCCGCGACCGGGTCCCCGCCGACCGTCAACCACCAGAGCAGCACGGCCAGCGCGGTCGCTAACACCTTCAGCCCGAGGTCCCGGAAGAGCGGAACGGCCATCATGCGCCGAGTGGCTTCGCCTCCTCGCGGGGCTGACGTCCTGTGCGACGCAGCATCAGCGCTTCGAGCCGATACCGCAGCTGGTCCGGTTCGAGATCCTGCTCGATCTGCCCGTCCAGCACCAGCGACAGCAGACCGGTCTCTTCCGAGACGACGAGGGCGACGGCATCGGTCTCCTCGCTCAACCCGATGGCCGCGCGGTGACGGGAACCCAGGTTCTTGCTGACGCTGGGATTGACGGTCAGGGGCAGAAAACAGGCGGCGGCGGCGATCCGATCCTGCTGGATGACCACTGCGCCGTCGTGCAACGGTGAGCCCGGCCGGAACACGCTGACCAGCAGGTCGTAGCTGACCGCCGCGTCGAGCGGGATGCCGCTCTCGACGTAGTTGCCCAGCCCGATCTCCCGCTCGATCGCAACGATGGCGCCCTGACGTTGCTCGGACAGCATGCGCAACGCCACCACGACTTCCTCGATCGTCTCGTCAGTGGCCTCCGGCCGGTTGAGATATCGGAAGAACGGGGCACGTCCGAAGTGCGCGAGCGCCCGCCGGATGTCCGCCTGGAACAGCACGATCGCGGCGAAGACGATGTAGCCGAACATATCCCGGACCAGCCAGTTGAGCGTCTGTAGCGGAGTGAACCGCGACGCGTAGTACAGCCCGACGACCAGACCGACGCCGATGGAAATTTGAACCGCGTGCGCGCGACGGATCAGCTTCAGGACCTCGTAAATCAGCAGCCCGACGATCAGGATGTCGACCAGATCCCACAAGCTGACCCGGTTCAGCCGCAACACGCTGGTCAGACTCTCAATCATTCCTGGTGCCCTGTCTCAGCCGGCCGGTACGGATTCTGGTACCGCGCCGTGCGCGCGGATCCGGTCCGCCACCCTGACCACCTGCACCATCTCGCGAACCCCGTGCACGCGCACGATGTGTGCACCGTCGAGGACCGCCGCCGTGACGGCGGCCGCGGTTCCCCACTCCCGGTCATCCGGGCCGCCATCACCGTCCCCGCCCAGGAACGACTTCCGCGACGGACCAACCAACAGCGGGCGGTCCAGTAGCGCCAGACGTCCAAGCGCGGCCAAGGCCGCGTAGGTGTGCTCGGCGCGTTTGGCGAACCCGAGACCAGGATCGATGATGATTCCCGAACGAGCAACCCCGGCCTCAACCGCCGCGTCGATCCGGTCCCCGAGCTCGCCGGCCACCTCGACGCCGACGTCGCCATACGCGGCCTCCTGGTACATGTCGCGCGAGCGTCCTCGATTGTGCATCAACACCAGCGCGGCGCCGCGTTCGGCCGCCACAGCCGCCAACGCCGGGTCGTAGAGTAGCCCCGACACATCGTTGACGATCGCCGCGCCGTGGTCGAGCGCGATGCGGGCGACCTCGGCCTTGTAGGTGTCGACCGACACCGGCACCCGAACCCGCCCAGCCAGCCGGTCGAGCACCGGCACGATGCGCGCCAGCTCCTCCTCGACCGACAACGCGACAGCACCGGGCCGGGTCGACTCGCCCCCGATGTCCAGCAGATCGGCGCCAGCGGCCTCCATTTCCTGCGCGTGGTCCGCGGCACGATCCGGGTCCAAACACAGCCCGCCGTCCGAGAACGAGTCCGGGGTCACGTTCACGATCCCCATCACCAACGTCCGGCCGCCCAGCTGGAGCGGGGCCGTGTCCGGCAGCGGCACCGTGTAGTGACACCGAGGAAGCATGGGGCCCCTAGAGACTACCCCAAAGGAGACAGGAGGCAGGAGAAACCGGGGCTACTCCTGCGGCAATGGCTTGCTGAGCGACGGCACGACCGGCGGCCGCTCCGTCTCCGAGCTGGTGGGCTCGGGCTGGCCCGACGCAACCGGTGCGGCCTCGACCGGCTCCTCAAGCGGCAGACCCGAGACAATCCGCAAAATCTGCGCCCCGGTGAGCACCTCGCGGGTCAGCAACTCCTCGGCGATCTGTAAGAGCGCCTTCTTCTTCTCTTCGAGAATCGAGCGGGCGCGGTCGTAGTTTTCGGTGACAATCCGCTTTATCTCCCGGTCGATCGTGCTCGCGGTCTCCTCGCTGTATTCCTGGTGCTGCGCGAAGTCCCGACCCAGGAAGATCTGCTCTTCCTTCCGACCGAAGGTCAGCGGGCCGATGCTCTCGCTCATGCCCCATTCGCAGACCATCTTGCGGGCGAGGTCGGTGACGCGCTCGAGGTCGTTGCCGGCACCGGTCGTCACCGCCGTATTGGTGATTTCCTCGGCGATCCGGCCACCGAGCAGTACCGCGAGCTGGTCATGCAGATACAGGGCCGAATAATTGTGCTTGTCGTCGACCGGCAGCTGCTGCGTCAAACCGAGCGCCTGGCCTCTCGGAATGATGGTGACCTTGTGGACCGGGTCGGCGTGCTCCAAGACCGCGCCCAGCAAGGCGTGACCCGCTTCGTGAATCGCCGTCACCTGCTTCTCCTCGTCGCTGATGACGAGGGACCGGCGCTCCGAGCCCATCATGACCTTGTCCTTGGCGAACTCGAAGTCCTGCATCATCACGGTCTTCTGGTTGTAACGCGCCGCGTTGAGCGCCGCCTCGTTGACGAGGTTCGCCAGATCCGCGCCACAGAAGCCGACGGTGCCCCGCGCCACCACGTGGATGTCGACGTCGTCCGCCAGCGGGATCTGCCGAATGTGGACCCCGAGAATGCCCTCCCGGCCTTTGACGTCCGGCCGGTTCACGACGATCCGGCGGTCGAAGCGCCCGGGCCGCAGCAGCGCCGGGTCCAGCACATCGGGACGGTTGGTCGCCGACACGAGAATGACGCCTTCATTCGACTCGAACCCGTCCATCTCGACCAGCAGCTGGTTCAGGGTCTGCTCTCGCTCGTCGTGGCCGCCGCCCAGACCGGCGCCGCGATGCCGGCCCACGGCGTCGATCTCGTCGATGAACACGATGCACGGCGCGTTCTTCTTCCCCTGCTCGAACAGGTCGCGGACCCGCGAGGCACCGACACCGACGAACATCTCCACGAAGTCCGACCCGCTGATCGAGAAAAACGGCACGCTGGCCTCGCCGGCGACGGCTCGCGCCAGCAGGGTTTTTCCGGTCCCCGGGGGCCCCATCAGCAGGACCCCCTTCGGGATCCGGCCACCCAGCTTCTGGAACTTCTGCGGCTCCCGGAGGAACTCGATGATCTCCTCCAGTTCCTCCTTTGGCTCGTCGACCCCGGCGACGTCCCTGAACGTCACCTTCTTTTGTGTGCTCGTTGACAGCTTGGCCCGGCTCTTGCCGAACGACAAGGCCTTGTTCCCGCCGCTCTGGACCTGCCGCATGAAGAACACCCAAAATCCGATAATCAGCAGGATCGGCGCCCAGGAGTACAACAGGGTCGCCCAGGGGCTCGCCGTCGCCGCCCGCGCCTCGACCTGGACGTCGAGGTCGATAAGCTCGTTGGCCAGCCCCTCGTACTGGGGCGGGGCGTAGGTGCGGAACAGATCACCGCTTGTCGAGGTACCGACGATCTCGTTGCCGGTGAGCTCGACGCTGTTGACCTGACCGCTCTGCACCTGCCGCATGAACTCGCTGAAGGCGACCTCGTTGTCGGCGGTCCGGAACGGGTTCGACAGGTTCCAGATCACAGCCACCACGACCACCAGGGCCATCCAGAACAGCAGGCTGCGCGTCGCGGAGTTCACTAGTTATCCCCCAGAAGGTCTGACTTTCAAGACTAGCACGCTTGCCGCACCCCGCGTGACCCGAAAATCGTCGCTGACACCCTGCCCCACGACCCAGACGATGCGGTCCTGGGGGTCGAGCACCAGCGGAATCCGGGCTCGCTCGAAGCGGCTCACCTTGCGGTCGACGAACAGATCCTGGAGCTTTTTCCGGTGCCCCTGGAGGCCGAGTGGCCGAAACCGATCTCCAGGTTGCCAGTTCCGCACCGCGAACGGACCCGCCGCCGCCACCGCGACCACCCGTTCGGTCCCGTGTTTTCCGGCCGTGTCCGGCCGACAGAGCGGCCGAAAAAGCCCCGGTCCAGCCGGCTCCGCGCTGATCGTCACGCCGGCCTCGGGGACCTTCACCTCG
Source organism: Acidobacteriota bacterium (assembly GCA_015659035.1). Classification (GTDB taxonomy): domain Bacteria; phylum Acidobacteriota; class Vicinamibacteria; order Vicinamibacterales; family UBA8438; genus NP936. The sequence continues at coordinate 40,261 of DQNS01000041.1, forward strand.
CCGGGAACCTCCAACCGATAGGCGAACGGCTCGACCCGGGCGACCGCCCCCCGACCAGCACGGGTGGTCAGGCGGATGACACCCTCGAGCCGCTCGGCCCGGCACCGGGGAAAATCGACCCGCGTGGGGGCGTCCTCGACCAGCCGGCGGAGCCGCTCGATGTGGTCGAAACCGACTGCGCGCCCGGAGACCCGAACCAGCGCATCGCGCGCGACCCGCCTCCCCAACGCCGGGTGCAGCGCCGCCAACCCGGCGGCGTCGATCTCCACACCCCCCGTGGTACTTTGGACGAGATTGGCGCTCGATTCGTTTGCGGCGCGCGCAAGCCACTCCTCGTCGGCTTGCGCGATCTCGGCCTCTCGAGCCAGCACCTCGACGACGCGCGGAGAGTACGCCCGCAGCGACGGGATCAGGTCGTGCCGGATCCGGTTGCGGGGCACACCCCGGTCGAGATTGGATGCATCCTCGCGGAACGACGCCTGCTTTGACGCCAGATACACGCGCAACTCGGTGCGCGAGACCCTCAGCAACGGTCGCACGACCAGACCGAGACGCGGTCGGATGGCCGAGAACCCGGCGGCGCCGGCCCCCCGCAGCAAACGGAGCAGATAGGTCTCGGCCTGGTCGTCGATCGTGTGACCGAGCGCCACCCGGCAGGCGCCGAGACGACCGGCGGCCCGCCCGAAAAACGCGTGACGCGCCCGGTGACCCGCATGCTCGACAGAGATCCGCTCCGACCGCGCCATCTCGGCGACGTCGGCCGACTCGACGACGAACGGCAGGCCAAACCGGGTTGCCAGATCCCGGCAGAAACGCTCGTCTTCGTCGGAGGTCGGCGGCCGCAGCCGGTGATTGAAATGCGCCACACCTACCAGTGCGACCGCGTTCCGCTCGGCCAGCTCGGCGAGCAGATGCAGCAGCGCCACCGAGTCTCCGCCGCCCGACACCGCGGCCAGTACGCGGCCGCCAGGCGGGATCAGCCTCTGTCGACGCACCGACACGAGCACACGCTTGGCGAGTGGGTCCATGGGTCCGGGAAAATGGTGCCGGTGCAGGGACTTGAACCCCGGACAACGCGGATATGAGCCGCGTGCTCTAACCAACTGAGCTACACCGGCGAAGTAACGACGCGGCGCCGCCCTGACGAGCGTCGGCGCCACATCCCTAGGCTGTGCTTCCTACAGTCCCGCTCCGCGGGGGCTGGCCGCCCGGACGATCGTCGGCGCGCCGAAGCGAACCAGCAGGGGTGTATTGTATCAACTCTGACAGGCTTCAGGCTTCAGAGAATCGGGTGGCTTCGTACGCCCGTCGAGCGAAACCCCCAGGTTTCTCGTGCCTCCTGACTCCTGTCGAGCTCACAGAATCAACATCGCGTCGCCGTAGCTGTAGAACCGGTAGCCATGTCGTACCGCCTCGGCATAGGCGGCCAGCACCCGCTCCCGCCCGGCGAAGGCGCTGACGAGCAGCAGCAGCGACGACCGGGGTAGATGAAAGTTGGTGAACAGGGCGCCGGTGACCTGGAACGTCACGCCAGGATACAGGTAGAGGTCGCTGACACCCCCGCCCACCGGCAGCCGACCGGCCCCAGCCCGAACCGCCGTTTCGAGCGTGCGCGTCGTGGTGGTGCCGACCGCCACGACCCGTCGGCCCTCATCGATGGCGCGGTTGAGGGTCGCGGCGGTCGCGGCGGGCACGTGGTATGGCTCCGGCTCGACGCGGTGCTCCTCGACACGGTCCACGCGGACCGGCTGAAACGTGCCGTAGCCGACGTGCAGCGTCACCCGCGCTACGTCGACCCCTCGGTTCCGGACACGCGTCAGCAAGGCGTCGGTCAGATGGAGACCCGCAGTCGGCGCCGCCACCGAGCCGCGGACCGTGGCATAGACCGTCTGGTAGCGCTCACGGTCGGCCGGCTCATCCGGCCGTTTGATGTAGGGGGGCAGCGGCACGTGCCCGAGCGTGTCGATCGCCGCGTCGACCGGGGACCCGTCTTCAACCCAGAGCCGGATCGTGCGACGTCCATGGAACCGACGCGCAAGCACTTCGCCGCGCAGCCGGAGCCCGTCCCGCTCGAACACGACGGCGGCGCCAACCCGCAGCTTCTGCCCCGGATGCATCAGGGCATCCCACTGCTCCGCATCGAGTCGTCTCAGGAGCAGACACTCGACCGCGCCACCACTCGGCACGCGACGGCCGAGCAGCCGCGCAGGGAACACGCGGGTGTCGTTGACGACGAGCAGGTCGCCCGGCGTCAGCAACTCGGGCAGATCGGCGACCGTCCGGTGGCACACGGTGCCGCGGTCGCGGTCGAGCACCAGCAACCGGGCCGCCTCACGGTCCGGCGTCGGAGTCTGCGCGATGCGGTCTGCCGGCAGCTCGAAATCGAAATCGGAGAGAAGCATGGAGGATCGCACGCGGCTCGGTACGCTCTCCGCGTCGCGAAGGCGATGGCTTTGGGCGCTCTGGAGCTACGCTCATCGAGGGTCGCACGCGACTCGTAGGCCCGCCGCGTCGCGAAGGCTATGGGCTAAAGCCGGCAGAACAGTCTCTAGTAGGCCCACCGCAGGAGCACGGCGCCGACGGTGAATCCGGCGCCAACCGAGGCGAGCAGCACCAGGTTGCCCTTCTTCAGCCGCCCGGCGGCAAGCGCGTCGGCCAGCGCCAGCGGGATGGTTGCGCCGGTGGTGTTGCCGTACCGATCGATGTTGATGACGACCTTCTCGTCAGGCAGGCCAAGCTGGTCGGCGGCGCCCTTGATGATCCGCCGGTTCGCCTGATGTGACACAAAGAGATCGACGTCGGTCGGCTGCAACTGGTTCCGCTCGAGAATGCGACGGCTGATCTCGCTGGTCTTGCGGACGGCGAATTTGAAGACGGCCGCACCGTCCTGATGCACGTAGTGCAGCCGCTGGTCGATCGTCTCGTGGGAGGCCGGCAACCGGCTGCCCCCGGCCGGCATTCGGAGCGCATGCCCGCCGCTGCCGTCCACCTCGTGGACAAAATCGATGATGCTCAGCTCCGGGTCTACCGCGGGTGACATGACGACCGCCCCCGCGCCGTCACCGAAGATCACACAGGTGGCGCGATCCTCATAGTCGATGATCCGGGACATGACGTCGGCCCCGATGGCGAGCACCTGCTCGTGCGTCCCGGTGGCCACCAGCTGCAGAGCGGTCGTCAGAGCGTACGTGAACCCGGAACAGGCGGCGCCCAGATCGAACCCCCAGGCCGCGCCGGCGCCGATCTTGTCCTGGACCAGACAGGCGGTGCTCGGGAAGAACATGTCCGGCGTGGTCGTCCCGACCACGAGAAACTCGATGTCGGACGGGGTCAGATGAGCCTGGGCGATCGCACCCCGCGCCGCCTCGGCCGCCAGATCCGACGTCGCCACGCCGGCGTCGGCGATGTGGCGCTCGCGGACACCGGTGCGCTTGAGGATCCACTCGTCCGACGTGTCGACCATCGCCTCGAGGTCGCTGTTGGTCAGCACCCGCGGTGGCACAGAGATAGCCAGCGAGGAGATCTGTACCCGCCGGACTACCCGCACCCGACCGTCGCCCGGTCGGCTCGATGCCGCGTCGTTCATCTAGCGAAGCTCCGCCTTAAGCCATCTAGCGGAATGAGACTCGACACCGCCGGCTCCGCTTCGCCAGATAGCATCTATCACAGCCCCGCTACGCGGGGCTAACCGTGGTGTGCCGGCGAAGTGTACACCCTTTGACCGATCGGGCACGGCTAGGGCTCCTCCTTGCTCCCTGCGCTACCAGAGCCGGCCCTCGCGGTCCGGCGCCGGCAAGCCGAAGTAGTCGTAGGCGCGGGCGGTCGCCACCCGCCCACGCGGAGTGCGGTCGAGAAACCCGATCTGGATCAGGAACGGCTCGTAGATATCCTCGATCGCCTCTTTCTCCTCGCTGATGGCGGCGGCGATGCTGTTCAACCCGACCGGCCCACCCCCAAACTTGTCGATGATGGCGCGCAGCAGCCGCCGGTCCGCCTCGTCGAACCCGTTGCTGTCCACCTCGAGCAACTCCAGCGCCCGCAGGGCCACCGACTGGGTAATCGCGCCGTCGGCCCGCACCTCGGCGAAGTCCCGCACTCTCCGCAGCAACCGGTTGGCGACCCGCGGTGTCCCGCGCGAGCGGCGCGCAATCTCGGCGGTCGCGTCGTCGTCGATCGGCACCCCGAAGATCCCGGCCGACCGCCCCACGATCTCCTGGATGTCCACATCGCGGTAGAAGTCCAGACGGTGCACGATGCCGAACCGGGCGCGGAGCGGCGCTGTGAGGAGCCCAGCCCGGGTCGTCGCGCCGATCAACGTGAACCGCTGCACGGGCACCTTGACCGACCGTGCGCCCGGGCCCTGGCCAATGACGATGTCGAGCTCGTAGTCCTCCATCGCCGGATAGAGAATCTCCTCGATGACCGGGCTCATCCTGTGGATCTCGTCGATGAACAGCACCTCGTGCTCTTTGAGATTGGTCAGGATCGCGGCCAGGTCGCCCGGCTTCTCGAGCACGGGCCCAGCCGTCGTCCGAATCGGCACGCCGAGCTCGTTGGCGATGACATACGCCAGGGTGGTCTTACCGAGCCCCGGCGGACCGTAGAGCAGCACATGGTCGAGCGCCTCGCCACGCTGGCGTGTCGCCGCAATCGAGACCTCGAGGTTCTCGCGCAGCCGCTCCTGGCCGATATAGGCGTCGAGGGTCCGCGGGCGCAGCCCCGCCTCGAACTGGTCGTCGTCGCCCAGCCGGACGGAGCTGACCACGCGGCTTGGTGAGACCTCGTCGCTCATCGGGCGAGCTCCTTCAGCGCCTGTCTCAGAGTCTGCTGAAACGTGCCGTCCCCGGCCTTGAGCGCGGCGCTCACGGCGCGTTCCGCCAGCGGCCGGTGATAGCCGAGGTTCAGCAGCGCCGATAGCAGGTCGGCCCGCATATCGGTCTCGCCTACCACGAGGTCCAGACCGCCGGATTCGAGATCGAGCCCCGCCGACAGCCGATCCTTCAGCTCCAGCCCGATCCGCTCGGCGGTCTTCTTGCCGACGCCTGGGATCCCCGTCAGCCGCGCCACGTCCCCCTGGCGCACGGCCCGCACGAGGTCGGCCGACTCGATCCCGGACAGCACCCCGAGCGCGAGCCGCGGACCGATGCCGGTGATCCCGATCAACCGCTGGAAGAGCTGCAGCTCGAGCAGGGTCGCGAACCCGAACAGCGCGAGTGTGTCCTCCCGGACCTGGGTATGCACGCGGAAGACCACATCAGACCCCGGCTCACCCAGCCCGTAGAACGTCGACAACGGGACGTGCACGTCATAGCCGACACCTTGGACATCAACGATCACCCGGTTCGGGTGTTTCTCAACCAGCCGGCCGCGGAGCTGCGCGATCATCCGCTCACCCCTGCGGACGATACTGGCGCCAGCTCCGGACACCGCCGCGCCCGACCGAGCGCGCGGCCGCCAGCGGGGACGACGTGGTGTGGGCATGACAAACCGCGAGAGCCAGGGCGTCCGACACGTCGTACGGGGCCGGCGCCTCATCGAGTCCGAGCAACAGCGCGACCATCTGCTGGACCTGTCTCTTGTCCGCCCGTCCATACCCCACGACGGCGCGCTTGACCTCGGTGGGGGCGTACTCGGCAACCGGCAGCCCCGCCTTGGACGCAGCCAGCATGGCCACGCCCCGGACATGCCCCAACTTCAACGCGCTGCTGGCATTACGGGCGAAAAAGACCTCCTCGATCGCCACGCACGCGGGTCGGTGCCGGGCCAGCAGCGACGCCAGCTCGTCGTAAACGCGGGTCAGCTTGTCCGAAAACGGGGTACGCGCAGGCACCGTGATGGCGCCGCAGACCACGACACGGCATCGGCTGCCATCGGTGTCGATGCAACCATACCCGGTGCGCCGGGAGCCGGGGTCGATCCCGAAGATCCTCACGCGAGCGAGGCCTCGATCTCCTTTTCGCTGATGTCGACGTTCGACCAGACGTGCCGGATGTCGTCCAGATCCTCGAGCGCGCCCATCAGCTTCAACATCTGCTGGGCCGGCTTCCCCTCGAGCGTGACGAAGCTCTGAGGCAGCATCGCGACCTGAGCCGCCGCCGGCTCAACCCCGAGCGCCCGGACCGCCTCGGCGACCGCGTCAAACGTCTCGGGCGTGCTGATGATCTCCCAGCTTCCGTCCTCGTCGCGGAAGTCCTCGGCGCCGGCGTCGATGGCGGCGGTCATCAGCGTCTCCTCGTCGGCACTCTCCTTCTCCACCAGGATGTAGCCCCGCTTGTCGAACATCCAGGCCACGCTGTTCGTCGAGCCGAGATTGCCGCCGTGCTTGGTCAGCAGATGCCGGACCTCGCTGACGGCCCGGTTCTTGTTGTCGGTCAACACCTCGAGCAGCAGCGCCACACCGCCCGGCCCGTAGCCTTCGTAGATGATCTCGTCGTAGCTCACCCCGGGCTCCTCGCCCGTGCCTCGACGAATCGCGCGCTTGATGTTGTCGGCCGGCATGTTGCCCGCCTTGGCGTCGGCGATCACGGTCCGCAACCGGGGGTTGCAGTCTGGATCGCCCCCACCGTCACGCGCGGCAACGGTGAGTTCCTTGATGATGCGTGTGAACAGCTTGCCGCGCTTGGCGTCGGCCGCGCCCTTCTTGTGCTTGATCGAATGCCACTTGGAATGGCCGGACATGGCAGGGCTCCGTCAGTGTGCGAGAGGGAGATCGCCGGAATTCTATCACGACCGGTTCCTGGGCCAGGCCCGGGCGCCACGTCGTAACCGTCCCGGCGGCGCGGACAGGACACTAGCCCTTTCGCGCCAGGACGATCCAGGTCTCGGCCTCCCGGTGCCACTCACCACCGGTGTAGTCACCCAACACCGTCTCGATGGTGAACCCGGCGCGGCGCAGCCTCCCCCTCATCTGCCGCACCGACAAGGTGCGAAACACCAGCGAGAACCGATGCGCGGTCCGCATGTGGCCGCGCCGCTCGACGAACTCCTGGTCGAAGATGGTCAGCCGTCTGGACCAGTCCTGTCTGACGGACTCGATGAGGCTGATCCGGACCGCGCCGCCGCGACCGCGTCCCCGTAGACTGACGCGGCGGGCGTATTCGCTCCATCGCGGGAGGTCCGGGACGAGGTCCATGGCGAAGGTCCCGCCCCGCCGGAGCACGCCGAAGACCGAGCGCAACGTGTCCCGTAGGTCGCGGTCGCGCAACAGGGACTGCAGCATGCCGTAAGGCGCCATCACCAGCCGAAACCGACTCGCCCCCCGGAACGGCAACGACCGGACGTCCCCCCGCACGAGTCGCAGCAGAGTACCCCGTCCACCGCGCCGGAGCCGGCGCTGGGCCTGGCGAAGCATCGCGTCCGACCGGTCGATGCCGACGACCCGGTCCACCGTCCTGGCGACCGGCACCGCCACGCGACCGGTGCCGCACCCCAGTTCGAGCACCGGTCCACCACACTGCTCCGCCAGCCGCTGCCAGAACCGGATGTCCCTGCGCCCGACCGTGCGCGCGTTCTCCCAGTCGTAGAACGGCGCGTAGTCGTCCCAGCCGTGCCAGCCTTCCATGTCGTGGGTCTCAGTGTGGCAAAGTATCATAAGGGTTACGTCGTCATGTCCCTCATCCCTGACTGGGCGCCCAATCTGCACCCGCTGCTCGTGCATTTCCCGGTGACGCTCCTGGCCGGCGCCGTGGCGGTGGACATGGCGAGCCTGCTGATGCCGGCCAGGCCGGTCCTCCGAGACACCGCCACCCTGTTCTATTGCGCCGGGGCGTTCATGGCGATGGCCGCGTATTTCAGCGGGCTGAGCGCCGCCCAGGGGACGCCGGTATCCCCCGAGGAGAGCGCGGCGGTGACCGCGCACTTCACCTGGGCCGATCGCACGACGTGGTTCTTTGTCTTCTTCGCCTCGCTCCGGATGGCGTTCTCCTACATCTGGCGACCGCCCGCCCGCTGGGCGGCGGTCGTGGCGTTTGTGGTGGCGCTGGGGGGTGTCGGGTTGCTGCTGGTGACCGCCGAGCATGGAGGTCGGCTCGTGTTCCACCACGGTCTCGGTGTCGCCACGGTGCCATCCTCCAGCGGACAACCGTGGACCATGCCGGACCGCCCACCCATTTAGGCGGGGTCCGGATCCAGCTGATGCGCCATGGGAGTGAAGATGATCCCGTTGACCGAGCGCTCGGGCCCGGTTTGTCGAAACCCGAGCTTCTCGTAGATTGGCACCCCAAATCGGGATGAGTTGACCGTGACGCGGTCGAGACCCGGCTTCGCGGGACGGGCCACCGACAGCGCGCGCATGAGCAGCTCACGCGCAAGGCCGTGACGCTGAAACCGGCTGTCCACGAACAGCAGCGAGACGTGGTCGTTGTCGCGTAACTCGATGACACCGGCGGGACGCTCGCCGGCCAGTGCCACCAGCACGAAGTGGTTCGACCGTGACCGATCGATGATCGCCTCGGGCCGGACAAACCGCGCGAACTCCGCGCGGCCCTCGTCCGAGTACTCCCCCGCGATGAACTCGCCGAACGAGTCGAGGATGAGCCGCGACACCGCTTTCGCGTCGGCCGGCTCCATCGGACGGTAGACGATCGGGTCGGTCATCTAGCGAAGCTCCGCTTCAAACGGTTTGCACGCTCTCTCACCGGTCAGGCACGGCTAGCGTCTTCAGATAGTTGACGAGATGCCAGATATCCTCATCGCTGAGCCGGTTTGCATAGGGCTGCATGTCGGCTGTGACCCCGTCCCTGATGACGAGGAACATCTCGCCGTCGCTCGGCCCGTGCAGCCAGACGTCGTCGGTAAAGTCCGGCACCTCGCCGCCCGCATGCGCCATGTCCCCGTCACCGAGCCCGCGGTTCCCGTGGCACTCGCGGCACATGAACACGTACCGCTGCCTGCCGGTCGACACCGAGTCCCGGGTCGAGGGTACCGGGTTCTCAAGTGCCTGCCCCTCCGCATGCCGGTGCGGCTCCGGGGGGTGGGTCTGCATGCCGGCTGCGGTGACGACTGCGGCACCGACGACACCGAGCACGACGGCCAGTCGCACGCAGTCATCGATCATCAACTCTCCATCTACTCTTCCGGCGCGTCGAAACTCTCCCACATGTACTCGGGGTGATACGCGTGGAGATACACGAAAATCTCGTGTACGAGGTTGACCACCCGGTTGACGCCGTACTCGTGGTGGTTGCGTGTCGCCACGAGCTCCAGCGACACGGCGCCGCGGGACAGCACACACCGTATCCTGGCGCGGCGGCGGTCAACCCGTCGGTGCGCCGGCAGGCGCGGAGAGGCGCGACCGGAGACGAACGCCTGCAGGTCCCGATGAAGCGGCGAGCGCGCCGTCACGTCGGGCAGCAGGTTCCGGAACACGAAGGTCCCGGTCGTGGGCGTGTAGACAAGCGACACCGGCCGCGTCCCCAACCACGAGAATCGGAACCGGTATCGCCCGGCGGCCGGAGACTGCTCGCTGAACCCGCGGAACACCCCACGATCGGCGTAGCCCTGGAGCCGCTCCCGCACCACCGCCAACGACCGCGCCGGTGTCAGCCGAGGTCTCGCCGGCCGGCGCTCGGCCCCCGCCGGACTAGGCTGGGCCAGGCCCCGGCGCGACGCGCGCCCGCGTGGTGTGGATCCGGCCGACGGCCGACGAGCTGTCACGATGTCACAGATCACTGAAGAAGCGGCGAAGCCCTCCGGTTTCTCCTGTCTCCTGCCTCCTTCGAGCGTCAGTGGTAGTACGACATCACACCCGGCTCGATCTTGCCGAGGAACCCTGGCGGATACTGATCTCGTAGCCAGAACTCCTTCTTCGCCTGTACGTTGATGACCGACGGGCGGCGCTCGTCGAGCGCCACCTGATAGGCCCGCTCGAGCGCCGGTCGGAACTGGGCCGGCTGGGTCACATATTCGCCGTGCGCGCCAAGCGCCTCACCCATCTTGTCGTAGCGAACGTTCTCCTGGAACAGGTGCACCGGGAGCCCGATCCGGTTGTTGCGCTGCCCGTTCCAGGTGCCCCAGGCGTTGTTGTTGTAGACGATGACAATCGCGGGCAGGCGATACTTGGACATCGTTTCCAGCTCCATGCCGGTGTAGCCGAACCCGGCGTCGCCGGTGATGCCGATCACCGGGTGACCCTGATAATCGGCCTGCGGTCCCGTGCCCTGCTGCACCGCCGCCGCCAGGCCCAGCGTGTAGCCGACATCCGGACCGATCGCGCCATACTGATAGGCGCCGTTCATGATCTGGCCCGGCCGGAACGCGCGCAGATACCGTCGTGTGTAGCGCGCGATGCCGTAGCCGCCCTGCGCGATCGTGGTCCGATCCCGCGGTATACCGCCGGCCTGCAGGAAGTCGGCCAGCTCCTTGCCGATGACCGCCGGATGCACGGCATCGGTGTAGCCCGACCCGATCTGGTAGTACTGCTCGTTCTCCGCCTCGAACTCGGCCCGTGCGGCCGCCACCTCGGCCACCCACGCCTGGTGTCGCATCCGCGGCACGGCGTCGGCCAACGCCTCGAGCGCGGTCCGCTCGTCGCTGACGATCCCGAGCTCGATCGGCAGGTTCCGGCCGATGTCCTCGGCGGACGGGTCAATCCGGATATATTTCGCATCCGGACCGAAGGCGAACTCGCCCAGCGTCGGCATGCAATACTGACCCACCAGCAGCACCAGATCCGCGCTGGCCAGCGCGCCGGGCGCCGCATCGGCGGACAGCTCGTGGTCTGCCGGAAACTGCCCCTTGGTCGCGCCCGACTCGACGACCGGAATCTGGGCGCGCTCGGCCAGACGACGCAACGCATCCCAGCCGCGACTGTAGAAGACGCCGTTGCTCGAAACGATAATCGGACGCTCGGCCGCCCGCAGCAACTGAACCGCCTGGTCGATCGCGCGCGGGTCCGGGTGTGGCTTCGTGTCGGTCCGATATTTCGTCTTGTCGTAGAAGTACTCAATCTCGCTCGCGTCCTGGAACCGGGCGCTCGCGATCTCGGCCGGGAAGTCCAGATGGACTGGCTTTGGCACGCCGCTCCGCAGCTGTCTGAACGCGTAGCCGGCGTACTCGTGGATGCGCGCCGGGGTGATGAGCCGTTTCCCGTACTTGCGTATCCCCTCGGTTGTCGGTTGCTGATACCCGTCCTGGATGCCCCGCTCGGTGTCTTCGGCGAAGATCGTCTTGTTGCTGGCCAACACCAGGATGGGTGAGCGCGCCGAGTTGGCGGCCGCAATCGCGCAGATCATGTCGGTGAACCCCGGTCCTTCGGTGCCCGACGTCGCCGCGATCTCACCAGTCACGCGGGTAAACGCGTCGGCGGCGTGACAGAGCGCACCTTCGTGGCGGCCGCCATAGGTCGGAATCCCAGTATCGGAGATCGCGTGGATCACCGAGTAGTTGCCGGGACAACAGAAGAGTGCCGCGACCCCTTCCTCCTTGCAAGCACGCGCGAACACCTGCGCGCCGGTCATCGGGAAATCGACCGTCGGCAACGGCGCGCTCTTGGCGGCCTCGAATTCAGCCGGCACGCTGATCGGGTTCGCGTCGTCCTCCTCGGCCGCCGTCAGCCCGACCGTGCCGGCGCCAAGCGTCGCCGCGGTCGCACCGGCACCGAGCACCGCCTGTTTCATGAACCGCCGCCGCGAACTACCCTTGGTGGAAGGTTTCATATCCTGTCTCCTGCTGAATCGTGTCACCGAGAATGGCACGCGAGCGGCGTCGAGTGCAAGCCCGTTACTGGGCCACGACGGCCCGCACATCGCGCGCGCACCGGACGCCGATGTTGCTGGTCTGTCCGGTCTGCGCAAACGGCAGACGCACCGACGTCCGCAACGCCGCCGGAAAGTTCAACCAGGACCCGCCCCGGGCGATGCGGGCATAGCCGGTGGCCGCCCCGGGCGGATCGATGGACGGCGACGACCCATAGTAATCGTCGTCGAGCCAGCCGCCGACCCACTCCCAAACGTTGCCCGCCATGTCGTAGAGCCCGAAATCGTTGGGCGGGAACGACCGCACCGGCCCCGTGTTCAGCCACCCGTCCGCGCCGCCGGTCGCGCCGGCGCAGCACTGCTCGGCGCCATAGTTGGCCCGGTCCCGGGACGCCTCGTTCCCCCACCCATAGACCAGCCCCATCCGACCGCCGCGCGCGGCGTACTCCCACTCGGCCTCGGTGGGTAGACGGACGCCGGCCCAGGCGCAAAAGGCGACCGCATCGTCCCAGCTCAGCAGGACGACCGGATGCCGGTCGGTCTGGCGATAGTCCGGTTCCGGCGGAGACGGATACCCGGTGTCCAGGGGGAACCGGGCGTACTGCCCAACGGTGACCTCGGCGGCCATCAACTCGAACGGCTGAAGAAACGTGACCTCGTGGCGCGGGTGCTCGTTGTCGAGACAGCTGGTGTCGGCCTCGACGCAGCCCATGAGGAACGTGCCGGCCGGCACACGGACCCATCCGAGACCCGCCGCCACCTGGAGGGCGCCGTTCGGTGCCACGGTGCCGCGAGACGTCGCGGCCGCGACCACAGCGGTACCAAGAACGACCAGCGCAACAGGCCCCGCGACGACCAGCATCATCAGGACAACGGCCACACCAAGTCTTCGCATCACTCGGTGCTCATGTCAGTCTGTGCCAAAGTCCAAAGCCTGTGCCCCCCAGAACCTCACCACCCGATGGCATACATCATCCGGCGTGGGTCGGCGCCGGCCACCATCGTGCCGGTCTCCGGGTTCCTCAGGATCCCCTGCATGTTGCCGATGGAGTACTCCCGGACCGACTGCGCGTCGTGCCCCATCTCCGACAACCGGCTGATGACGAACGGCGCCACCCGGCCCTCCACACGCACGGTCACGTCGGCGCCCGGCTTGTAGAAACTCGGGGCCGCGCTCAGCGAGATACGGGGTGCCTCGATCGCCTCCTGGATACCCATACGGAAATCGATCACGTTCAACAGGACCTGAAACTGGGTCTGCCCGATCGTCTCCCCGCCCGGGGTACCCAGCGCGAGGAAGAACTCGCCGTCCTTCAGGACCAGCGTCGGCGAGTTGTTGAGAATCGGAATCTGACCGCCACGCACGTAATTCACATCGTCCGGATACGGCGAGGTCGAGCCGATCCTGGTGCCGTTGTTGAGAAACAATCCGGTGCTCCCCACCACGACCCCGGTGCCCCATCCGCTGCCGAGGGTCGGGGTAGCGACGACGACGTTCCCCCAGCGATCGACGATCGAGAAGCTGGTCGTGCTGCCGGGGTAGGCGGTCTCTGCGAGCGTCGGTCCGCTAGCCGCGCCGAGCAACGCCGACGTTGACGTCATCGGCGACGACTGGGCCCCGGGCGGCGTGCCGTGGTCGGGGTAGGACATCGCGTGATCGGGCGAGATCAGTATCCGCCGTGTGTCGGCGAACGCCTTGGAGGTCATGCCGGCGGTCGGCATGTCGGCGTGCTTCGGGTCGGTCACGAAGTGATAGATGTCCGACTTGGCGACCTTGATCGACTCGGCGATCAGATGCAGCGCCGTGGCCGAGTTGTGCCCAAGCGAGGCCAAGTCGAAGCCCTCGATCAGGTTGAGCTGCATCACGACCTCCAGCCCGCCACGTGACGTCGCGGGGCTCGAGTAGACGTCGTAGCCGCGGTAGGTCGTGTGGACCGGCTCCGTCCAGATCGGCTCGTAGGCCGCGAAATCAGCGCGTGTGAACAGCCCGCCGTCACGCTGATAGAACCGGGCCATCTCGCGGGCGATATCGCCTCGGTAGAACCGGTTGAACGCGGCGCGCAGACCGGTCTCGCGTGACACCCCGTCGAGCCGCGCGGTCTCCTCGGCCTCCACCAGCTTGTGGAACGTTCTGGCCAGATCCGGGTATCTGAAGAGCTGTCCCACGACCGGCGCCTTACCATCCGGCAGAAACACTGCGGCGGTCGAGGGATACCGCTCGAGCAGCTCCCGGGAGCGGCTGATCGAGGTAGCGACGAACGCGTCCAGTGGATGACCGCGCTCGGCGTACTCGATCGCCGGTTCGAGCACCTGGCCGAGCGTCATCGTGCCGAACCGCTCCAGCACCGCGATCCAGCCGCCGAACAACCCCGGTACCACCCCGGCCTTCATGCCGCGGTTCAGCTCTTCCGGCGTGATCGTCGCCGCATCGAGCGCCTTCGGCGCCGCGCCGGTGGCATTCAGCGAGTAGACGCGGTCGGTCTCGGCGTCATAGATCGTCATGAAGCCATTGCCACCGGCGCCCGACATCATCGGCTCGACCTGGTTCAGGGTCGCCAGCACTGTCACGGCGGCGTCGGCGGCGGTCCCACCCTGCATCAGGATCCGCATGCCGGCCATCGCGGCAAGCGGGTGACCGGCCGTGATCAGCCCGTGGACACCCGGCACCGCCGGTCGGTGCGCCACGAGCCCGTCGGTGATCGGATCGGCGCTCAGCGCCGGTGCCGGATCGGTGGCTTCGACGACCGCCGGCACTTCACCGGCGCAACCGGCGGTGAAGATGACCACGGCGAGCAACATGGTGGACGTGCGGAAGTGCAACATCGGGAGCCTCCTCTCGAGTCCAATCGGTCGACGCCGCTACGGCCGTCGGACCGCGACGCCCATCACCTCGAACCGCGCGCCCCGTAGCAAGGCGCCTGACCCGACAAACGCCCGGGCGGGCGGGTCGCTCGTGAAGTAGCTGGTGTACACCGCATTGAAATCGGCGTAGTGGGCCACGTCGGAACAGAACACCTGGACGCTGACGAGATCGTCCATCGTCATCCCGGCCTCCTCGAGCACCGACTTGATCCCATCGAGCACGTTCCGGGCTTCCTGCCGCGGCTCCGCGGGAGGTTGCCCGGTCTCCGGGTCCATGCCCAGCCGACCGGAGAGATAGAGCGTGTCACCGGCCAGCACCGCGTCGCTGAACGGTGCCTGGGTGGTGCGCCCCGGCAGATTGATTGCGCGTCGCTCCGGCTGCGCCGACACCGACCCGAGCCCGCCGACAACGACACCGCCCAGGACGAGACCCGCAACGAAGATGTGCAACGTTCTCATGACTCCTTCCCCTCCATCATCAGGACCGTCGAACCGGTTGTCTTCCGCGCTTCCAGGTCACGATGCGCCTGCGCCGCATCCTTGAGCGCGAACATCTGGCTCACCTCCACTTTGACGGCGCCGCTTAGCACGACGTCGAACAGCTCGGTCGTGGCCGCGTCAAGCTCCTCGCGTGTGCCGATATAGGTGGCCAACGTCGGCCGGGTCAGGAACAGCGAGCCTTTCGCCGCCAGGACCCCCGGGCTGAACGGCTCGACCGCGCCGGACGCATTGCCGTAGCTGACCATCAGCCCGCGCGGCTGTAGACAATCGAGCGACGCCATGAACGTGTCCCGCCCGACCGAGTCGAACACCACCGGCACCCCCGCACCGTCGGTCAGCGCTTTGACCCGCTCGACGACGTTCTCCCGGGTGTAGACGATCGGATGGTCGCATCCGTGGGCCCGCGCCAGCTCCGCCTTCTCGTCGCTGCCGACCGTGCCGATGACCGTCGCGCCGAGATGCTTCGCCCACTGACAAGCGATGAGCCCGACCCCACCGGCCGCGGCATGCAGCAGGATGGTGTCCCCCGCCTTGACCGGGTAGATCCGCCGCACGAGATACTGCACCGTGCACCCCTTGAGCATCATCGCCGCCGCCTGCTGGTCGGTGATACCGTCGGGGACTCGGACGAGCCGCGCCGCATCGACCAATCGCTGCTCGGCGTAGCCGCCCAAGCTCATGCAATAGGCCACCCGGTCGCCGACGCGCACCTCCGACACCCCGTCGCCCACCGCCTCCACCACACCGGCGCCTTCGTTGCCGATGACGGCCGGCATCGCCGGGACCGGGTACAATCCGGTGCGGTGATACACGTCGATGAAATTGAGACCGGCCGCCGTCTGCCGGATCAGCGCCTGACCGGTCCCCGGTGTACCGGGGTCCACCTCGTCCCAGCGCAACACTTCGGGACCACCGTGCTCGTGAATGCGAATCGCTCTCGTCATGTGTCTGCTCCAGCCTCCTTGGAGCCCGCAGCATCGTGGGCACCGGAATCATATCTGCGCGGCCGGTCGGCTCTCAACCGCCCACCCGGCGTGATCTCTTGACTGCTACCTTCTGACCTCTGTCTTCTTGACGCGCGCGAGAGTGACAAGACGTGCGTCTTTGGGCACACTGTGACGGCATGACACGTTCCGCCTTCGACACGCACCACGCGCCGGACCCGGCGCTGGTCGCCGATTGCGTACATTGCGGATTCTGTCTGCCAACCTGCCCGACCTACCTGCTCTGGGGCCGGGAGACCGACTCGCCGCGGGGCCGGATCGCGCTCATCAAGGGCGGGCTCGCAGGCGAGACGACCATCACGGACCGCTTCATCCACCATTTCGACACCTGTCTGGGCTGCATGGCCTGTGTCACCGCCTGCCCATCCGGGGTGCAATACGACAAGCTGATCGAGGCCACGCGACCGCAGATCGAGCGGCAGGGCGACCGGACGCTGGGGGACCGACTGTTTCGGCGGATCATCTTCGGGTTGTTCCCGTACCCCGGTCGTCTACGACTCGCCGCCGTGACGCTGTGGGCGTATCAGCGGCTCGGTCTGCAACAGTTGGTCCGCACGACCGGCCTGTTGCACCTGCTGCCGGCACGGCTGCGCGCCATGGAGGCGGTGCTGCCGGCCGTGTCGCTCCGCCGGGCCTGGTCGAACCCGCCCGTCCGGGTGCCGGCCAGCGGCGAGCGGCGCCGCCGGGTCGGGCTGCTGCTCGGCTGCGTACAGCGGGTCTTCTTCGACGAGGTGAACGCCGCGACCATCCGGGTGCTGGCAGCGGAGGGCTGCGAGGTCGTCATCCCGCGGTCCCAGGGCTGCTGCGGCGCGTTGATGCTGCACAGCGGGCTCGAGGCAGACGCGGCAGAGATGGCGCGACGCTTCATCGACGCGTTCGAGGCGGAAGCGGCCGACGTCGACACCATCGTGATCAACGCCGCCGGCTGCGGCTCGACACTGAAGCAGTACGGCCATCTGCTCCGGGACGACCCGGTCTACGCCGAGCGGGCGCGCGCGCTGGCCGTTAAGTGCACCGACATCTCGGAGCTGCTCGACGAGCTGGAGCCTCGGGCACCGCGGCACCCGGTGCCGCTCCGGATCGCCTACCACGACGCCTGCCACCTGCAGCACGCGCAAGGCGTGACCGAAGAGCCCCGACGGGTGCTACGGACGATCCCGGGTCTGGAGCTGTGCGAGATCCCGGAAGCGGACATCTGCTGCGGCTCGGCCGGCGTCTACAACCTGGTCGAGCCACACACCGCCGTCGAGCTCGGTGACCGCAAGGCCCGCCACATCCTGACGACCCGCGCCGACGCGGTGGTGTCGAGCAACCCGGGCTGCCTGCTGCAGATCGCGAGTCGGTTGGAGCAGGCGGGACAGCCGACCCGGTCATATCACCTGGTCGAGCTGCTGGACGCGTCGATCAAGGGAGAGGCGATTGCGCTTCCAACGAACGGCCTTGAGCCGAGGCAGGCGCGCCAAGATTAGTGTCCCGTGTCAGAAATTCGGGTTAAAGCCAGTCAAATGGTGGTCTATGGACCAATGCCTCGGTAGATACCTTTGGCCTTTCGAGGAGGAACCTGGAGTGTCATGGAGACACTGAAGTAAAAGGCACCCTCAAGAGCCATTGGCCCCCAGCTCCCTTACCCAAAAAGGAGAGAGGTGCATCATCCCAGGACCCTGGCTCGCACTCACAGCCCGCCTGGACCGCGACCGGGGTTCAGCGTGTTCGTGGGATCGAAGCGGCGCTTGACCTCCTGCATAATCCGCAGACCGTCGCCAACTCGACCCCAGACATCGACCAGCGCCTTCAGCTTGGGGTCGGCGCGCGAGATCACCGCGCTGCCGCGGCCGACCGGAAATCGCTCGCGCAGGGTGGTGACCAGCGATGCCTGTTCCGACACCGAGCCGTTCAGCCCGAGATACAACACCCCGAGACCGGCGCGGCCGGTCGCCACGTAGTCGAGCTGCCGCCTCTTCGCGGCGTCGTCCAGCCAGGCGAGAGTGGACGACACCTTGCTCGGCACGACTACGAGCTTCACGATCGTCCCCTCCCGGTCGAACACACGGGCGTCGTGCTCGCGCCAGGCCACGGTCTCGTCCTCCCCGGCCAGGACGACCACTGTACCGCCGTGGCCCCGGGCCAGCGTGGCGGCCTGCTCCGCCTGCTCGACCGCCACCGTCTCGACCGACTCGAACCGGATGAGCATCGTCGCGGGGGGCGTCGCCAGTTCCAGCGCCGTCGGCGTGGAGGCGTGCGTGCGCAGATCGGCAACAAGCGGACCACACTGCGCGGTCGCGGGAAACTCCACCGACACCGTCCGCGAGGCCTCCGCCAGCGGCGCGAGCTTGAAGGTCGCGGTCAGGATGACCCCGAGACACCCGAACGAGCCGGTCAGCAGCCGCGCCAGGTCGTACCCAGCAACGTTCTTCACCACGATGCCGCCGGTCTTCGCCAGTAGGCCATCGGCTCGCGCCAGCGTCATCCCGATGATCAGGTCGCGCGGCGCTCCGTGACGCTGGCGGCGCGGCCCGCTGTCGTTCGCGGCGACGATCCCGCCGATCGTGGCCCGATCACTCCAGGGCGGGTCAAGCGGCAGCCACTGGCGGTGCCGGCTCAGGACGGCATTCGTCTCGGCGAGCGTCGCGCCGGCCTCCACCGTGGCGGTCAGGTCGCCGTGGCGATGCTTGACCACCGCGTTCATCGCCGTGGTCGACAACAGGAGGTCGACCGGTCCAGGTGGCGGCCCCCAGCCCAGCTTGGTGCCCCCGCCCCGCACGACCACGGTGCGCCCGGTCTCGGTCGCCCAGGCAAGCGTCTTCGCGAGCGCGTCGGGCGTCGCCGGCGTGGCGACGACACTGGGCACGACGCCGTCGATGGCGTCGGCTGCCGATCCCGGACGCGCGACACCGGCGCCGGCCGCGCCCACCTCGGCTACGATGGCGTCGCGTGAGGGTGACCGGCTCGTCATTCACTGTCCCGTGGGAGGATCTCAGACACGATCGGCGAGACCCGCAATCTCCGTCGGGTGGGCGCGATACGGCCCAGGAACCTCGCCGCACAGACGCGGGGTGGGAAACAGCTTGCCGGGGTTGCAGAGCTGGCCGGGGTCGAACGACGCACGCACGAACTGCATCGTCTCGAGATCCTCGGCGGTGAACATCTTCGGCATGTGACACGCCTTGTCGGCGCCGATGCCGTGTTCGCCGGTCAGCGAGCCGCCGACATCGAGACAGTAAGTCAGGATCTGGGTGGCGACCTGTTCCGCGAGGTCGGCCTGACCGTCGACCGCGTCGTCGTAGCAGACGAGCGGGTGCAGATTGCCGTCGCCCGCGTGGAACACGTTGCCGATCGTGAGCCCGGACTCGATCTCGAGCTGACGGATCCGCCGAAGCACCTCCGGCAGCTTGCTCCGCGGGATGACGCCGTCCTGGACGTAGTAGTTGGGGGCGATTCGCCCCATCGCGGCGAAGGCCGCCTTGCGCCCCATCCAGATCCGGCCCCGCTGCGCCTCGTCGCGCGCCACCTGCAGACCCCAGCCGTCGTTCCGGACGCACACCGCCTCGACCTGTGCGAACAGGGCCGCCACCTCGCTCTGCGGTCCGTCGAGCTCGACGATCAGCACCGCCTCGGCATCGGGGAACCCGGGGTGTACCGCCGCCTCGGCGGCCCGGATCGTGGTGCGGTCCATCATCTCGATCGCCGCCGGGATGATCCCGGCCGAGATGATCTCGGACACCGCGTTCCCTGCGGCGTCGGTCGAATCGAACGCCGCTAGCAACGTCTGCACCGCCTCGGGGCGGCGGACCAGCCGGAGCGTGACCTTGGTGACCACTGCCAGCGTGCCCTCCGACCCGACGAGCACCCCCAGCAGATCGAGCCCTGGACTGTCGAGCGCCTGGCCGCCCAGGTGCACCAACTCACCATCCGGAAGCACCGCCTCGACCCCGAGCACGTGATGGACCGTGAACCCGTACTTGAGGCAATGAGCGCCCCCGGAGTTCTCGGCGACGTTGCCTCCGATGGAGCAAATGACCTGGCTGGACGGGTCGGGTGCGTAGTAGTAACCGGCGGACGCCACCCGCCGGGTCACCTCCAGATTCGTCACCCCGGGCTCGACCGTGATCCGCTGGTTCGGAAGGTCGATGTCGAGCACCCGGTTCAACCGGGTCATGACAATCAGCACACCATCGGGATGCGGCAACGCGCCGCCCGACAACCCGGTGCCTGAACCACGCGCCACGAACGGCACCTTCGACCGATGACAGAGCCGGACCACCCGCTGCACCTGGTCCACCGTGTCGGGCAGCACCGCCGCCGCCGGCCGCTCTCGCAGACGGACCAGCGCGTCCGACTCGTAGGTCAGCAACTCGCCGGCGTCCCGGACCAACGCGTCCGGTCCGACAATCCGCTCGAGCTCGGCCAGGAAAAGGGACTCCATACAACTCACAGGAGCCAGGAGACAGGAGCCAGGAGACAGGAGCGAACGGATGGGCTTCGCCCTATTTCTTGAAACCGCGGCAGCATCAGACTTCCTCCTGTCTCCGTCTCCTGGCTCCTTCGGGCCTACGGCGTGGCGTACAGGTCGATGACACGCTCGATCGCCCGGCTGCACACGCGGCAGAACCCAACCGGGTTACGCGTGAACATGATGCAATCGACCTCGGGTCGATACAGGCCGGTCGATTCATAGGAGGCCCCCTCGAACGCCCCGACCGTGCCGGCATGCTCCATCCCACCGAGCAACGCGGTTTCGCGCTCCATCTGCTCGGTGAACAGCTCGTCCATCGCCGTCTCGGGGGCGCCGTCGGCCCGCAGCCCGCGGCGCTTCTGTTGGGCCGCGACGCTCCCGGCCTCGAACAGATCTTTGTCCCACGGCGTCGGCACCGGGACATCCACCCCGATCAGATCGCCCCACTTCACGCCAGCGGGGTCGTGCAGCGCGGTGACGTTCGGCTCCCACGGCTCCGGGTGATACGCCGCGCCGGTCTCGTAGGCCACGTCCGACGTGTAGTACTCGTCGGCCAGCCCGGCGAAGTGATGACCGAACTCGTGGATGAACACGTACTCGGCGAACCCGGTGTCGGCCGCCGCCGTCGCCTGGAAATTGAAGATCCCGCCACCGCCGTACTGCGCCTCGTTGACGAGAATCTCGAGAAACTCGTACGGGGCCGCCGACGCCGCGTCCCGGAGGGCTCGGTTGTCGTAGGTCAGGACGTAGCGCTCCGAATCGAAGATGTTGTACTCGGCCGACAACGGCGTCCGACGGAACTGCCCGGCGCGTGGCCGGCTGACACCGGACTCGGCCGACGGCAGGTCGAGCCCCCACACGTTGAAGTCACCCTTCCGGCTCCGGAACGGCTCCTCGTCGAACAACGCGTTCACGAGCCGGGTCGCATCGGCATGGAACTTGGGAATCTCTGCCACGGTGTAGCCCTCGCCGATCACCAGCAGGTCGACCTTCTCGGACGGCGAGCCGTTCTCGAACAGCGGCCAGACCTCGCCCATCGGCTCCCGGTCGGTCGAGTTGACAAACCGCGAGTCCGGGTCGATCACGACAGACCAAATCTCGTGGAAGCTGTTCTCGGTATCGCGGGCCTTCAACACCACCTGGACCGGCGCCTTCGGCCAGGGGAACCGCAGCGACTCACGAAAGCTCCGGTAGACCTCCCGGGACTCGGCGGTGGTCTCCCACTCGCCGTAGATCGACGCGAACCCACGCGAGTACAGGACCCGGTTCGTTCGCCGGTCGAGCACTTCGAACAGATACTTCCCCAGGTTCAGACCGTCGACCAGCCGCGTGCGGCTACCGGCCCACGGCCCGTCCGAGACCACCTGGTCCAACCCGATGATCTCCTGACCCAGCCCGCCCGAGTGGACGTAGTCGACCCGCATCGTCTTGCCCCGGAAGAAGGTGTCGAAGTCGGGCGGCGCCTGACCGGCGGTCTGGCCACCAAGCGCGAGTGTGACGGCCAGGGCGGCGGGGAGGCCGGCGGTGAACCGATGTCGAGAGCGAGTCATGGCGATATTCTAGCAGCCCGTGGTGGAAGTCCAGCGTTGCACCGAGACCGGTGATGTGCCCGGTTGGCAAGGCGCGACGAGGGAGAATACCGGCAGTATGTGACCGAGGAGCAACGACGCCAGGCGGGATACAGCGCCGGTCGAATGCAGCTGGGCTTTCACCACGGGTTGCCCGTGTCCCGTCACAGGAGCATGCGAAATGATTCCCGGACCTTCCCCGTCTGTACGGACACGGTGTGTTGAACCACCGACCATCCTTCTGCCTTGATTGACCGACACGTGGATGAATAGACTCGAGCAGAAGACCACCGACGCGCTGATCGCCCGAGGGTTCGCCGACACCCACGCGGCGGGCGACTGCCCGGAACCCGGCGTGCTGGCGGCGTTGCACGAACGGACACTCGAAGCGGATGAGACCCAGCGCTGGCTCCCTCACGTCGCCGATGGCCGGCGGTTCCGCACCGTCGACGGCGGCGCGCGGTGGGCACCGCTGCCGTGAGCAGGCTGCCGAGGAACACAGCCGTTCGGTCGCAACAGAGAGAGAAATCCAAGACCGGGAATGACCGCACACCCGCCCCGTGACGACGCGGCGCCCGACGGCCCAACCAAGCACACCGCGATCGGTGTCGGGCTCAACCTCCTGTTGCTGGCCATGATCGGCTACGGCTACTGGCGGTCGGAGGACTGGAAATGGACTTGGGTGCTGGTCGGCATTCCGATCACCATCGTCACCCTCCGCTACGCGTGGCACCTGCTACGGTCGCGTCCATGAAGTCGCTCCCCATCAACGCCGGCCGGCACAACCCGGACGCGCCGGGCGACGTGCATGTCGAACAGCGCGATATCGAGACCCAGTGCGCCAGAATACCCGTCAGACTCAATCCGACACAGCCAGCTCGCCTGGAACAATCGGGCGGGTGCGGGGCAGCTTGCCGCGATACGACAACCAGCCGACGAACGCAAGGACGCCGACGAAGACCGCCAGCTTCAGCACATCACCCGTCCGGCCATATGGCAGCACGGTCCACAGGAACCAGGCGATCGGCTGCGCGATGCACATCGCCCAGGTCGAGCCGTAGAAGTAGCGCCGCTCGACCCCCTCGTCCTTGGTCGATGGCGTCACCCGCGGCAGCCGGCCGGCCGCCCCAAGCACCCAGACCGCGATCGCCACCGGAAAATAGCCGAGGTCGTATATCTGCCGCTGGTTCCACACGCCGGTGAGAACCGCCACGACGAGCCCGGCGATGTTGAGCACCCCGAACGAGACGACCCCGCTCCAGGCGAATGTGTAGCAGACCCGGCGATAGAGCGGGTTGGGCCGGTCCTCGGTAAACCGGATGATGTAGGGTCGCTGCTCGCACCCGGGCAGTCGGCCCCGCAGCCCGGCGATCCCGGTCCCAACCAGGACCACGCCGAGCCAGATCGCCATGCGCCGGTCGAACCCGCTCTCGAAGAGGTCGAAGATGAGCGGTCCCGGCGTGATGAAGAAGATGAAGATCCAAATCGGCCAGTGGGACAACCGGTAGTGGGGCTTGTTGCGGTAGCGGATCTTCCGTTCGCTGGCCAGTTCGACAGGGATCCCCGCTGCTGGCACCGGCGCGGTGTCCTCGACAGTCACATCAACTTTTATACCGTACGGACAGATCGGCAACGTGGTCGAGCGTCGCCTTGAACATGCTGAACCGACCGGGGAAGCGGGTCGCCAGCTCGCGCGCGATCGCGCCGAGCGACCGGCCACCCGCCATCGCCTCGAGGACGTGACGGTCCACCTCGCCATCCTCCCCCAGCGTCGAAACATGGGTCGAGGCCCGACGTCTCGGAGACGCGGCGGACAGCGACACACCAAGCAACGTCGACTGCCGGTAGCGCCATCTGGGCTCCCCATCGGCCCCGGTCACCGTCGTGTTCCAGCGCCACACATACTCGCCGACGACCAGCTCGGCCCGCAGGTCGACCACCACCTGGTCGCCCGGCTCGAGCAACCCGGGGCGGCGCAGGGGCAGGAACCAGTTCCCGAAGACCGTCTCCGGCTCGCCTGGACGATTCGAGAAGCCGACCCCGTCGGCCTGCGATCTGCGGTCAAGCAGGTGTTCCGCGACAGGACGTTGGTGCACCGTTGCCAGTGGCACAAGCGCGAGAACGTGGTGAGCTACCTACCCAAGAGCGAGCAGGGGGACTGGCGCCGGCGCGCGTCGACATCGAACCGCGCCTCCGCAAGGTGGTGAGCTACCGCCACCTTCCGAAGCTTCGCGAAGCATTGCAAAGGAAGACGCCGAATAGGTCACTGCATTCGTACAGAGCGAAGCCCGAGACCACGTCGACCTCGGGCTTCGGGATAAATCCCGGCAGTGACCTACTCTCCCACACAGTTACCCGTGCAGTACCATCGGCGGTAGAGGGCTTAACTACCGTGTTCGGCATGGGAACGGGTG
>DQNS01000115.1 GCA_015659035.1 Acidobacteriota bacterium
CCGCCTTGCGCTCGCCGATCAACCGCTCGATCTCGGCGACCGGCACGTCGGGGCTCGCGTCCTCGACGCGCCGCAGCGCGATGACACCGAGCACCTGGTCGAAGCCGTCGAAGGCGGTTTTGATGACCTCGGCGTCAGGGTGCGCCACCTCCCCGTCGTCGATGGCGGTGTTGACGTGCCGCACCAGCTCGAACATGACACCAAGTGCACCCGGCACGTTGAGGTCCTGCTCGAGCTTCTCGGCGAACTCGCGCCGCGCGGTCTCGACCCGCTCGGCGAGCGCCGGGTGCGGGTCGCCGCCGCTACCATCACCATCGCCAGCGATGCCCTCGAGCCGGGCCAAACAGCCCATCAGTCGCTTCAGCGCCTCTTCGGCCTGGTGCAGACTGCCCCACGTGAATCGCATCTGCTTGCGGTAGTGGACCGACAGCAGCACATACCGCAGCGCCGACGCCCGGTAGCCGCGCTCGAGCACGTCCTGGACGCTGAAGACGTTGCCCAGCGACTTCGACATCTTGCCGGCTTCGCCGAGAAGCAGATGCTCGACGTGCACCCAGAACCGCACGAAGGTCTTGCCGGTCGCGCCTTCGGCCTGCGCGATCTCGTTCTCGTGGTGCGGGAACACGAGGTCGACGCCCCCGGCGTGAATGTCGATCGGCGCGCCGCCGAGCAGACGGAGCGCCATCGCGGAGCACTCGATGTGCCAGCCCGGCCGGCCCGGCCCCACACCAAAGTCCCAGGTCGGCTCGTCGGGCCCGGTCGCCTTCCACAGCACAAAATCGCGCGCATCGTCCTTCTCGTAGCGATCCGCGTCGATCCGAGCGCCCGGCTTGATCCCCTCGTGGTCGAGCCGGGCCAACTTGCCGTAGTCGGGCAGGGTCGCGATCTTGAAATAGACCGACCCGTCGCTTGTGTAGGTATGGCCGTTGGCCTCGAGCGCCTGAATCATCTCGACCATCGACCGCAGGTTCTCCTCGTCGGTGGCCCGGGGGTAGTCCTCCACCGGCTCGAGCCCGAGCGTGGCGGCGTCCTCGCGAAAGGCGCCAATGTAGGTGTCGGTGTACTCCCGCAGCGACACCCCCGCCGCGCGCGACTCGGCGATCGTCCGGTCGTCCACGTCGGTGAAGTTCATCACCTCCCGTACCCGGAACCCGGCAACGTGTTTCAGCGCCCGACGCAGCACGTCGAGCGCGACAAACGTGCGAAAGTTGCCGATGTGCCCGCGCGCATAGACCGTCAACCCGCAGGCGTACATCCGCACGGTGTCGTCGCGGAGCGGCGCGAACTCCTCTTCTTGACGGGTCAGGGTGTTGTAGAGACGCATTGCAACAAGCAGTCCGAAGTCAGAAAGAAGAAGGCAGAGGCGGAAGCGGCGGGACGACAGCGGACCGACTGGAGGCCATCAGGGATCTCAGGGCCCGTCGGGCAGTTCCCGGGTCAACTCGCAGAAGTCGGCGCCCCCCGCCCCCGACTCGCGACCCAGCACCACCGTCTTCATGGCGCGTCGCAACCGGTCGAGCGGGACGCCGTCGCCGTCCGGTTGCGCGAGCAGTTGCTCGATCGCACCCTCGCCCCGTGCCGGCGCTCCCAGATACCGGATACGGACGAGCATGGAATGCTCTGTCGTGGCCAGTTGGAGCTCGATGTCGGTGTAGGCGTTCTCGTTCGTCTCGAACACGCCATGCACGGCGTGTTCGATGGTCTGCACCACCTCGTCGCGCAACGACTTGTGATACCCGATGTACTCGACCGCGCGGTGGGCGAGCTGCCGCAGTATCGGGAGATACCGGGCCTCGCACGGGACCGTCACGTCCAGCCCTAACGACGACATCGGGGCCTGACTTTCGGCGTCTTCCATGCCTGCTCGAAATTCTACAGTGAAATTTGCCGAAACAGCGCTCGGGCCTCGTCGCAGTCGCGCGCGATCTGCACGCGCAGGGCGTCGCCATCCGAGAACGCCAGCTCGTCTCGCAACCGCTGGACGAACGCCACCCGGATTCTGCAGCCATACAGGTCGCGGTCGACATCGAAGATGTGGGACTCGACCACCGGACCGGACGCCCCGAAGGTCGGGCGGACGCCGACGTTGGTCACCGACGCATGGATCTCCCCGTCCATCAGCACGGCCGTGGCATAGACGCCGTTGGGGGGGAACAACTCGTTGTCGGTCGACAGATTGGCGGTCGGGAACCCCAACTGCCGTCCGCGGCCCGCACCGCGCGTCACCGTGCCCTCGAGCATGTAGTGATGCCCCAGCAACGCCCCGGCCTCATCGACCCGACCCTCGGCGACGAGCCGTCGCACCCGCGTGCTGCTCACCACGAACTCGCGGTAGCGCACCGGGTCGATCTTCTCGGCCCGGAACCCATAGCGCGCACCGAGCGACCGCAGCACCGAGAAGTTCCCGGCGCGGTCGTGCCCGAACAGGAAGTTCGCGCCGACCCAGACCTCGGACACCCGCAGCCATTCCACCAGGACGGCGCGCACGAACGCCTCCGGCTCCCAGCGCGACAGCGCCTGGGTGAACCGGACGACCGCGATTCCAGCCATGCCCGCATCACCGAGCGCGGCGAGCTTCTGTGCCCCGGTCATCAGCAACGGCGGCGCCTTGTCCGGACGCACGATTCGGGAGGGGTGCGGGTCGAACGTCAGGGCGACGGCCGTGACCCCGCGCTCGTCGGCCCGGCGCCGCACCAGCTCGATGATCTTGGCGTGGCCACGGTGGACCCCATCGAAGTTGCCGAGCGCCAGCACCGGCTGGTGCCAGCCGGCCGGCGTCCGATCATCGGGAAAGTGAATAATCTCGACCGGGTCCGGATTGTGCGTATCGTGCGTCATGGACAAGCCGTTCATCATATGTCAGGTCCCCGGTCGAAGCCACGCCGGCGCCCTCGCTGCCTGGCCGTACTTATGACACGGACCACTAAGCCACGCTGGCGCCCGGTTGACCAGAGTACCAGGCGCGGCCATGATGAGGCGTCGCAGCTAGCAAAGCTCCGCTTCACCCCGTCGAGGGTCATCTGACATGGCGCGGATCCGCTTCGCTAGCTAGGCCGCTTTTCTTACAGCCCCGCTGCGCGGGGCTAGCCGTGCCGTGCCTGCGACATGTGACCGATTCGTACACAGTCTCACGGGTCACGCACGGCTAGCAGAAAGGAGTAGCGTCGTGATTCGATCGCTGAGGGTAGGCATCGTGATGGCTCTCGTCGTGCTCGGGGCGTCAGCCACCCCTGTGGCCCAGCCGGGGCCGAAGCGCGGGTTCGTGCAGCCCCGTGCCGACGCGCACGCGGCGCTGGAATTGCGCTTCGATGCCGCACTCGAGGCCGACCTGCTCCGCGACTGGATGCAGCATCTCTCCTCCCGCCCGCATCACGTCGGCTCCCCGTTCGGCAAGGAGGTGGCCGACTTCGTGGCAGCTCGGTTCACTGAATGGGGATACGACACGGCGATTGAAGAGTTTCAGGTGTTGTTCCCGACACCACGGCTCAGACGGCTGGAGCTGGTGGCACCGACCCAGTTCACGGCGTCGCTCGCGGAGCCGCCGCTGGAAGAGGATGCCACCTCCGGTCAGCAGGATGAACAGCTGCCGTCCTACAACGCCTACTCCATCGACGGCAATGTCTCTGGTCAGCTGGTCTATGTGAACTACGGCGTGCCGGCCGACTACGACGCGCTCGAACGACTCGGCATCGATGTGCGCGGGAAGATCGTCATCGCGCGCTATGGCGGCTCCTGGCGGGGTATCAAGCCGAAGGTGGCGGCCGAACAGGGCGCCATCGGCTGTCTCATCTACTCTGACCCGCGCGACGATGGGTACGGCCGGGGCGACGTGTACCCGACGGGCCCATATCGGATGGGCCGCGGTGTCCAGCGCGGGTCGGTCGCCGACATGCCGTTGTTCCCGGGCGACCCGCTGACCCCGAACGTGGGCGCCACCGCAGACGCCGAGCGGCTCGACCGCGCCGACGCGCCGACCCTGACGACCATCCCCGTCCTACCGCTCTCCTACGCCGACGCCCGGCCGCTGCTCGAGGCGCTGGGCGGACCCCTGGCACCCCTGGCCTGGCGGGGCGGCCTGCCGATCACCTATCACATCGGCCCCGGTCCGGCGGTCGTGGAGCTGGAGCTGGCGTTCAACTGGGACCTGGCACCGGCCTACGATGTGATCGCGACGCTCGAGGGCAGCGAACGGCCCGACCAGCTGGTCATTCGGGGCAACCACCACGACGCCTGGGTAAACGGCGCGCGCGACCCGATCAGCGGCCTGGTGGCGCTGATGGCTGAAGCGCGGGCGATCGGCGAGCTCGCACGTAGCGGCTGGCGACCGAAGCGCACGCTGGTGTTCGCCGCGTGGGACGCGGAAGAACCGGGCCTGCTCGGCTCGACCGAATGGGCCGAGCTGCACGCCGACCGGTTGCGGGCGCAGGCGGTGGCCTACATCAACACCGACGGCAACAGCCGCGGCTTTCTGGGCATGTCCGGGTCACACACCCTCGAGCGCTTCATCAACGAGATCGCCCGCGACGTCATCGACCCACAAACCGACGTCAGCGTCTCGGAACGCCTCGCCGCGCGGCGCCAGGTCGCCGGGAACCCCCGGTTCCAGACCAACGGCGACCACCCGATCGGCGCCCTGGGCTCGGGCTCCGATTACACGCCGTTTCTGCAACATCTCGGGATCGCGTCGCTCAACCTGGGCTACAGCGGCGAGAGCGGCGGCGGGTCGTATCACTCGATCTTCGACTCGTTCGACCACTACATCCGCTTCGGCGACCCGACCTTCGAATACGGGATCACGCTGGCGCAGACCACCGGTCGGGTGCTGCTGCGGCTCACCGACGCCGACGTCCTCCCGTTCGAGTTCGAGAGCTTCAGCGAGACCGTCACCCGGTATGTCGACGAGATCGTGACGATGACCGACGAGATGCGGGAAGAGACCGAGCGCACTACCCGATTGATTGACGACGGTCGCTATGTCCTGGCGGCCGACCCGACCACGACCTATGTCCCGCCGACGACCCAGGACCCGGTGCCCCATCTGAACTTCGCGCCGCTCCGCAACGCCCTGACCCGGCTAGAGGCGAGCGCCCGGGCCTACGGCGATGCGCTCAGTCCCGACGCGGTGGCGAAACTATCGGTCGCCGACCAGCGCGCGCTGGACCAGATTCTGATCCGGACCGAGCGCGTGCTCACGCGGGAAGAGGGCCTCCCGGGCCGCCCCTGGTTCACCCATCAAATCTACGCACCCGGGTTCTACACCGGCTACGGGGTGAAGACGATCCCCGGCGTGCGGGAAGCCATCGAGCAGCGCGACTGGCCGCTCGCCACCACCCAGATTGCCCTTGCCGCCGACACCCTCGCGCTGTTCGCCGCCGAGGTCGACCGCGCAACCGGCATCCTCACCGGGTCACGCTGACTAAGGGTCCGGTCAAGAATAACTTCACATTTTTGGCCACCGATCCATCCCGTCTGGCGGCGTTGCTCCTCGGTCGAATACTGCCGGTATGCTCCCTCCTCGCGCTTTGCACTGGCCGGGCGCGGCATGAGTACGACACCCCAAAATGCGAACTTATTCTTGACCGGACCCTAAGCCGGCGCAGCCCTCCCGCCTCTCCTGCCTCCTGATCTCTGTAGAGCGTCAGAGGGTGATCACCAGCCCATCGTGCGCAAGCGTGACTCCGGCCGGCAACGCCGCGCAGGTCTTGGCGTGCGGCAGGTCGTGGCACATGTGGGTGAAGTAGGTCTGACGGGCGCCGATCCGCGCCGCCACCTCGACCGCCTCGCTCAGGGTGAAGTGCGTCGGGTGGGGTCGATGACGCAGGGCGTCGAGCACCAGCACCTCGACCCCCTCGAGCAACGGCCAGGAGGCGGCCGGGATCGCGCTGCAGTCGGTGAGATAGGCGAAGGTGTCGACCCGGTATCCGAGAATCGGCTGCGTGCCGTGATAGACCGGCACCGGCACGACCTCGGACCGCCCGAGACAGAAGCGCCCCGTCACCTCCAACAGACGCAGCCGCGGCACTCCACCGCTCTTGGGTGTGGACGGGTCCCACGCGTAGGCGAACATCCGCCGCAGCGCCCCGAGCGTCGAGGCGTCACCGAGACACGGGATCGACCCGCGCTGGCGATAGTTGAAGGCCCGCACGTCGTCGAGCCCCATGACATGGTCGGCGTGATGATGGGTAAAGAGAATGACGTCGACCCCGGTGACGGCGAAGGCGAGAGCCTGCGACCGCAGGTCGGGCGAGGTATCGACCAGCACCCGCGTCCCATCCGACAGCTCGAGATAGATCGACGGCCGCCAGCGCCGATCGCGCGGATCTTCCGAGCGACAGGTGGCGCAGTCGCACCCGACGACCGGCACCCCGGACGATGTCCCGGTTCCGAGGAAAGTGATACGCATCAGGGCACGGCGGGCTCGACGGCAGGCGCGCGGCGTTGATCAGAATGCTGGCGCAGCCGTCCGACTTCTTCTGACTTCTGGCCTTCTGACTTCTACCTTCTTGAGTCGTCGTGTTTACGGCGTGGCGACGGGGGTCTCGCCCTTCTTGGCCTCGATGAACCGCATCCGGAGCTCGTAGAGCACCTGGGTCAGAAACCGCTCCTCGTCGGGCGTCAGGTTGCCGTGCGTCTTCTCGGCCAGCACCACCAGCAGGTCGAGCATGTGCCCGGCCGCCTCCAGGTTGGGCGGCATATGTTGACCCGACGACGGGTCGGCGGCGTCGCCGAAGTGCACCGCGGCCGAGGTCGCGAGCGATACGACCAGCGCGTTGAACGAAATCTCCGGTTGAGCTGTCATCGATCCCTCTGCCCCTCGGCGGCCGAAGCACGATGCTAGCATAGGCAGTCGGACCCACTCGTCATGACCACACCCACTGATGCGGACCGCTCGGCGCCACCCCCCACGGCGGGCGACCGTTTCGACCGCCTCGTGCAGATCATGCGCAGATTGAGGTCGCCCGACGGCTGCGCCTGGGACCGTGAGCAGACGCTGGCCTCGCTCCGGCCGTTCGTCCTGGAGGAAGCCTACGAGGTCGTCGACGCGATAGACCGAGGCGACCGGACCGCCCTGTGCGACGAGCTTGGCGACCTGCTGCTCGAAGCGGTGTTCGTCGCTCAGATCTGTGCGGAGGCAAGCGCTTTCACGATCGCCGACGCGACCGACGCCGTCGTCGCCAAGCTGATCCGGCGTCACCCGCACGTCTTCGGCGGGAGCGACACCGAGACCGACGCTGGACGACGCGACCTCTCCCCCGCCGAGGTCAAGGAACAGTGGGAACGGATCAAGACCCGTGAACGCGCCGGGACGCCCGAGCGCGCAACGCTGCTCGACGGCATCCCCGAGGCGCTGCCGTCGCTGCTGCGGGCGTCGCGGATCGGCGCGCGCACCGCGAACGTCGGCTTCGACTGGGACGAGCCGGGCGCGGTCATCGACAAGGTCGACGAGGAGCTGGCCGAGCTGCGTCAGGCGGTCGCATCGGCCGACCCCACGCACATCGAAGAAGAGCTCGGCGATCTCCTGTTCACGGTCGCCAACCTCGCACGGAAGCTACGGGTCGACCCCGAGTCGGCCTTGCGCGCGGCCAACGGCAAGTTCACCCGTCGGTTCCGCGCGATCGAGCAACGACTGGCGGCGCGCGGACGCGCACTGCACGACGCGACGCCCGAGGAGCTGGAACGCGAGTGGCAGGCGGTGAAGGCCCTGTCTCCCGAGGAGGCAGAAGACAGGAGGCAGGAGGCAGGAGACAGCTGAGAACCTCTGCTGGGCCCGTCCACGAGCCACTTTGGCTCATGACTCGCGATACTCACATCGCCGACAACGCACCCGCAGTCAGGCATCCCACGGTCCGCGCGGTGCATCCCAGCGTAACCCGCCCCGATCGAGGCGGAACGTTGCAATGAGACGAGATAGAACCTTTCTCGGTGCAACGCAGAACTTTCGACACGGACTGCTAGGGCAGGGGTTCACATTGTCGACGGCCCGCCTGGTAGCGAAACCGGCGGCCGGTCTCGGTCCGCACGCGCACCTGCCGGCCGTCGGTCTCGACCGTCACAGCCCCCTCACGCCCGGTCTCGAGCACCAGCGCGCCGGCGTCCCTATACCGCCGCACCACCTCCGGCGCCGGATGACCAAACGGGTTCGCGTGCCCCGCGCTGACAATCGCCACACAGGGGGCGGTGGCTTCGACCAGGCCCGGCGAGCTCGATCCAGCGCTGCCGTGATGCGGGACCTTGACGATGCGAAACGCCACCGGGTCGAGCGCGCCGGCCACGCGGCCCTCGACCTCCCGCCCGATGTCGCCTGGCAACAGCACCGCGACATGGCCAAACCGCACGTCGAGCACGATGGAGTCGTCGTTGCGGACGCGAACCCGCTCCCAATCCGGTGGCGGTGGGTGGACCACCACGATCGAGACCCCCCCCAGATCGAACCGGTCGCCGCCCACGACCCGGCGCCAGCGGGCGCCGATGCCATCGGCCACCCGGCGCACCGTGTCGAGCGGAGGATAGCCCGGGAGCGGCACCCCTTCCCAGACCTCACGCGGCGCGAAGTCGCCCAGCACCGCACCCATGCCGCCGATGTGGTCCGGGTCGCCGTGGGTGAGCGCCGCGACATCGAGCCGCCGCACCCCCAGGGCCCACAGTGCGGGGGCCACCACACGAGACCCGATGTCGGACCGCGCGCTGAAGGAACCACCGGCATCGACGAGCAGCGACCGCCCGCCCGGCGCCTGCACGAGCGTGGCGTCCGCCTGTCCCACATCGAGAAAACTGACCCGCATCCAGCCGGCGGGTGGGCGGCCCCTCAGCGCCGGGCGTGACGGGGCCGACACGATCCAGATGGCGGCCACCGCCAGCAGGGTCGTCGCAGCCGCGCGCGCCCGTGCCGAGCCGCCGGTCCACAAGAGCCGCATCAGCGCGCCGTAGTAGACAACGAGCACCGCCCCCCCCGGTGCCTGCACCCGGAAGACCAGCCAGGGGCAGACGTCGAGCAGTCGCGTCGACTCGACGATGCCGGTGGCCGCCAGGTGCGCGAGGTAGCCGGCGACGCTCGACAGCGATGGATGGATCGGGGCCAGTGCGAGCGCCGCCAGGCCCGCCAGTTGCGTGACGGTCATCAGCGGGATCGCGAAGAAGTTGAGCACAAGGCCGGCCAGGGTGACACGGGCGAACAGCGCGGCCCCGATCGGCATCAGTGCCCCCTCGGCGCACAGCGTGGCCGCCAGCAGGGTCACGGGCAGCGCGACCCACCGCGGCGGCGGGTCGACCCAGCGTGCCGGAAGACGACCCAGGGTGGCGGCGACGCGCGACACGCCGAGCACGATCCCGAGCGTGGCCCCGAAGGTCAGCAGGAACCCAGGGTCGAACACCGCCAGCGGCGAGACCAGCACGATGCCGATCGCGGCCACCGCCAGCACGTTGACCGGCGGCGTCCGATGGTCGAGCAGGCCGGCACCCAGCACGATGACGGCCGCGGCGGTCGCCCGCGCCACCGACGCCTCATGACCGACCAGGTAGGCATAGGCGACCAGCAGCAGGATGACCGCGCCGGACAACCGACGGGGGTGCACACCAATCGACCGGCCGAACAGCAGTAGGCACCCGGCGAGGATGACGATGTTGCCACCCGAGATGGCAATGACGTGGTAGGTCCCGCCCTCCTGCAGCCGGCGGGTGGTCTCGTCGTCCAGACCGGCGCGGTCGCCGATGAGCACGGTGGTGACGATCGCCGCCGACCGGAGACCATGCCGGCCTACCGACCGCCCGATGACCCCGCGGACCACGGCGCGCGTGGATGAGGCAAGCTCCGCCGGCGGCGAACCGCGTCGGACCACCTCGACGAGCAGTCCGCTCTTCACCGACCCGAGCAACGCCGTCCCCCGCATCGCCAGCCGCCGCGCTTGGTCGGCCACACCCGGGTTGCGGTAGGCCGCAGGCGGACGGAGCGTCGCCCAGACACGCACGACGCGCCCAGCGCGCCACCCGGCGGCCCGGCCCAACCACCGGCGCCCACCGACCGACAACCGCACGCCGCCCGAGGTCGTCCGCATGGCGCCGGCGCGGCCGACCCCGCGCCGGGCTGGTCGGCGAACCACCGCGTCAGCGGTATCTCGAGGGCGGCCGCGTGCCGTGTCGCCCCGAGCAGCAGGCCACCGGTTGTGAAGCCGGTGACAAGCATCACCGTCACCGGGACCGGCCCCGCCCGCAGGGTGAGGGCGCCCACCGCCAGCGCCCAGACCACTACGAGTACGACCCGCACCCCGGAGGGTGGCAGCGGCAGCCACACACCGGCCACCACGCCCACCAGCAGCGCCACGGCCGCCGGCGCCGTCGGATTCGTCACGTCGGGACGAATGCAAGACCCGTCGCGTCCCGAACCGCCCGTCAGCGGCGGCTCGTCAGCGCAAGGGTGCGGTTTCTGCGCACCCGCCGTGCTTCAGCTACTGCGATTTCTGCGGTCGGAGGGAACGCGTCAGGGTGTGAACGGTGATGCCATTCTTTCTTTACGGCTGCAGCTGCCCGCCGGTGGTCGGCCGTGTTGGCTGCTCGACGAGATCGAGCCCCAGCGTTTTCCCTTTGTCAACGGCCGGGATCCCGTCGCTCATCCAGACCGGTGCTGGCGCGTCCTGAAGATAGTGATCGAAGAACTGCTGCATCCGGATCGCGAAGTCCTTCCGGTTCTGATACTTCGACAATCCGTGCTGCTCGCCGTTGTAGTTGACGAGCCACACCGGCTTGGCCAGACGCCGGAGGCCGACGAACAGCTCGATGCCCTGATACCACGGCACGGCGGTGTCCCCGTCGTTGTGCATCATGAGGATCGGGGTCTCGATCTTGTCGGCCCAGAACAGCGGAGAGTTCTCGATATACCGCTCTCGAGCCTCCCACAGAGACCCGCCGAGCCGGCTCTGGGTCTTCTCGTATTGCATCATCCGGCTCGCCCCGCTGCCCCACCGGATGCCGCCGTACGCGCTGGTCATGTTCGCGACCGGCGCTCCCGCCTCGACGGCGGTGAAGATGTTGGTTCTCGTGACCATGTAGGCGGCTTGGTAGCCGCCCCAGCTGTGTCCCTGCATGCCGATGCGGTCCGGGTCGATGAACCCGCGTGCCACCAGCCTCAAGACCCCCGGCACCACGCAGTTGAGCGCGCTCTCGCCTGGGAATCCGACCCGGTAGTGGATATCGGGCACGAAGACCACATAGCCCCTGCTGACATAGAAGCTGATGCCGACACTGGAGCCTCCCGGCCCCGGGGCGCGATAGGCATGGAGATTATCGGAGTTCTTCTCGTAGAAATAGACCAGCAGCGGATACTGCTTCGCCGGGTCGAAGTCGTCGGGGGTGAAGAGAATCCCCTCCAGCGGCAACCCGTCCGTCGAGGTCCAGGTGACGATCTCGGAGCTGCCCCACCGGTAGTCCGCCTGCTGGGGATTCGCGTCGCTGATCTGCCGCATGTCGTCGAACGACGGGTCGCTGACCCAGAGATCGGGGAACTCCTCGAAGCTTTGCCGGGTCAACATCAGGACATCGCTGTCCTTCGCCCGCCGGGGCCTACCAAGCGCCCTGTCCAGCATGACGAGCTCCCGGGGTGATCCTGCCCCCTCGAGCGCGTCGTGGTAGAACCCGCTGCGCTTCGAGGTCAAGTCGAACGTCTGCAGCAGCAGGGGACCTTCCGGGGGAATGGCTTCTTCGTCAGGATCGAGACGCACATACCTGAACCGCAGATTCTCGGCCCGTCCCAACCCGTCGGTGACGTTGCGTGGCGGCCGTTGTCCCGTCGGGTCAATCGCCCAGATGTCGTGTTTGTCGTAGACCACGAAGAGGCGGTCCCCGTCGGTCCACCCGGCATTGCCATAGGCGTTCGGCCGCGACGGCGAGTCGTGCAGCTCGTTGTCGAAGCGGTGTTGAATGGACGCGGTCAGGTTGACCGGTTCCCCACCAGCCGTGCTCGCGGCATACCAGGCGCGCTCATGCCCATCCCACCAACTGATGAACGCGCCGCCCGGGGACAACGCCGCCCTCGACTGTAGCTCTGGTATGACCAGCGTGCGTTGGCCGCTCGCGACATCGACGGCGTAGACATCGTTGTATCCGGGCGAATCCCACGAGACTCGCTGCCGATACGGCATGTTGGTCATCCCCAGCGCGACGTCGACGTCTCCCGTCTCTCCAAGCGTCACCGTCGGAAGCGCTTCGTCGGCAAGCTGCACGATGCGTCCGTCGTCTATCTGCAGCACCGCCAAATAGGTCCGCGTCGATTCGTCCTCGCGCCGGACGAGCTGCATCGGCTGCAACAGCGGGTCCTTCCAGTTCCACACGTCCAGGTCGACCTTCTCCCAGTCGGGTGTCTCCTCGTCCGGCTTGGGCTCGGGTCGGGGTGCGGTGCCAAACAGCACCCGACTACCCTCGTCCGAGAACGACGGCGCGCGGTGCTCGCTGACCCACCACCCGTCCGGCACACCGGGCTTGCCCTGCTCGGCCACGAGACCGGCTTCCGTCTGACCGGCGCGCCAGTGGTAGAGCCCGAACGCCGGCTGATCCGCCTCGTAGTCGTCCCGGTTCGAGAGAAACGCCACCTGCTCGCCGGCCTCGTCGAACACCGCTGACTTGTAGACACCCTCACCGCGTAGCAACGTGGTCGCTGCGCCATCGGCGATGGACACGACAGAGACCCGGTCTGCCGAACCATCCTCACTCGATGCCGCGAAGACGAGTCGTCGCCCATTCTTGGCCGGTGCATACTCGGTGACGTCGTCATACCGCTGCTCGTCACCGGTGGACAGCGTCCTGAGGACCAGCGTCGAACCGGTCTCCTTCGGCTCGTCCTTCGTCTCCGATTCCTCTCTCTCCGCCTCACCCTCTTCCCGGCTCTCCTCCTCCGACTCGTCCGCCGCGTCCTCTTCCTCCTCCTCCGCCGGCTTCGCGAGCAGATACGCGACCCAGTCTCCCGCCTCTTCGGGCAACTTGAACGACTCCACGCGCTCGACCCGTGTGACGTCGCCGGTCGAGAGG
This sequence comes from Acidobacteriota bacterium, assembly GCA_015659035.1. Taxonomy (GTDB): domain Bacteria; phylum Acidobacteriota; class Vicinamibacteria; order Vicinamibacterales; family UBA8438; genus NP936. The sequence continues at coordinate 13,015 of DQNS01000115.1, forward strand.
TCGAGGATGCCCAGCATGTCCTTGGGTTGCTCTTCCGGCTTCTTCTTCTCTTTCTGTGCCTCGCGGACCGCAGCCAGCTCAGGTTTGATGAGGAACACGGTGAAACGCCCGTCGTGCGTGAACGCCGCGTCGCGCCCACGGGGAATCTGGTAGGCGGTGTCCGAGCCGAGGCTCGTGACATGCAACTCGGCGTCCCCTTCCTGCGGGACCAGCGAAAAGAGCGCCCAAGCACCGTCGGCCGACAGCGCTTCGTCCTGGATGCTGGTCCAGGAGTCATAGACATCGTGGTCCAGAGGCCGCTTCGACTGGGCGTGCAGGCCCACGAAGGTCAACGAGACGATGGTGACTACCAGCATGGTGAACATGCCGAGCGCTCGACGCATACTGCTCCTCCCCCCAGGTTCTACCGGTCGTCCCCGGCTGTTGCCACGCCGGTTTGCCCCCCGCGAGAATGCCATACCCGAAACCCGAAGAACGATGTCCAGGAGCCGGTTCTCAGGTTCGGGCGGGCTCCGCGTGATAGTCCTGCAACGGACGCACGTCCAGCGTCTCCTCGCGGAGCGCCCGGATCGCGCTGACGGTGGCCGCCGCCCCGGTTAGCGTCGTGACACACGGCACACAGAGGACGGTCGCGATGCGACGCAGCGTCCGGTCGTCGAAGAACGACTCGCGCCCGAGCGGGGTGTTGATGACCAGGTCGATGTCGCGGTTCAGCAGCCGATCGGCGATATGGGGGCGTCCCTCGTTCACCTTGAAGACCAGCTCCACCTCGAGACCGTGCGCCCGCAGGTAGGCGGCGGTGCCGTGCGTGGCAAGCAGCGAGAACCCGATCCCGGCCAGGTCTCGCGCGATCGGCACCGCGCTCGCCTTGTCCTCGTCGTTGACGCTGATGAACGCCGTGCCCTCACGAGGCAGCCGATTCCCCGCGGCCAGCTGCGCCTTGGCGTAGGCCGCCCCGAACGTCGCGGCCCCACCCATGACCTCGCCGGTCGACTTCATCTCCGGGCCCAGGATGGTGTCGACGCCGGGGAACCGTACGAACGGAAACACCGGCGCCTTGACGAACACACCGGCCACCTCGAGATCGTCTACCAGCCCGAGATCGCTCAGCGTTTTCCCCACCATCACCCGCGCCGCGATCTTGGCCAGCGGGACGCCGGTGGCCTTCGACAGATACGGCACCGTGCGGGACGCGCGCGGGTTGACCTCGAGCACGTAGACCGTCTCGTCCTTGATCGCGAACTGCGCGTTGACCAGCCCGATCACGTTGAGCGCCCGCGCCACACGGCGCGTGTAGTCCCGGATCGTCGTCAGATGCCGGTCGGGGACCAGATACGGCGGCACGACACAGGAACTGTCACCGGAGTGGATGCCGGCCTCCTCGATGTGCTCCATGACGCCGCCGATGACCACCGCTCCGGTAGCATCCGCGACGGCGTCGACGTCGAGCTCGAACGCGTCCTCGAGGAACTTGTCGATCAGCACCGGGTGCTCGGGCGAGGCGTCGACGGCTTCGGTTATATATCGGTCGAGCGCACCAGCGTCGTAGACGATCGCCATCGCGCGACCGCCAAGCACATACGACGGCCGCACGACGAGGGGGTAGCCGATCTTGGCTGCCACCGCCCGCGCCTCCTCGCGTGAGGTCGCGACGCCGCTCGGCGCCTGCGGGATCCCGAGCTCCCACAGCAGGCCCGCGAACCGCTTGCGGTCCTCGGCCAGATCGATCGAGTCGGGCGAGGTGCCAAGTATCGTCACCCCCGCCCGCTGCAGATCGAGGGCGAGCTTCAATGGCGTCTGTCCGCCGAACTGGACGACGCACGACACGTCGCCGCCCGCGGCCCGTTCCTTCTCGATGACCGCCGAAACGTCCTCCAGGGTGAGCGGCTCGAAGTAGAGCCGGTCGACCGTGTCGTAGTCGGTCGACACCGTCTCGGGGTTGGAGTTGATCATCACGGTCTCGAGCCCTTCTTCGGCGAGCGCGAACGCCGCGTGACAACAGCAGTAGTCGAACTCGATCCCCTGCCCGATCCGGTTGGGCCCGGAGCCCAGGATGACGACCTTGCGACGGTCGGTCGGCGCCGACTCGCACTCCCGTTCGTAGGTCCCGTACAGATACGGGGTGAACGACTCGAACTCGGCCGCGCAGGTGTCGATCCGCTTGTAGACCGGCGCGAGCCCGGCCTCGCGGCACCGGTCGCCGATGAACGCCGGTTCCACCTCGAGCACCCCGCTCAGCTCCTCGTTGCCGAACCCCGAGCGTTTCAGGACCTCGAGCAGATCCCGGGACATGTCGCGCAACCCGACGACACTCGCCGACCGCTGCAGCTCGACGATTTCGGCGAACTGCGCGAGGAACCACGGGTCGATCTTGGTCAGATCGTGTATCTGATCGACGCTCCAGCCGCGCTCGAGCGCCCGGAACACCGCGAATATCCGGCGGTCGGTCGGCACCACGAGCTGCCGCTGCAGCATGGCGTCGTCCTCCTCAGCGACCTCAGACGACGCCGGCGTCTGCGCGAAGAGCCGGGCACTCTGGTCGAGCTCGAGCGACCGGATCCCCTTGAGAAACGCCTCCTTGAACGTCCGACCGATCGCCATCGCCTCACCGACCGACTTCATCTGCGTCGTCAGGGTGGGGTCGGCCTCCGGGAACTTTTCGAAGGTCCAGCGCGGCACCTTGACCACCACGTAGTCGATGGTCGGCTCGAACGACGCCGGGGTCACCCGGGTGATGTCGTTCGGAATCTCGTCCAGGTGGTAGCCAAGCGCCAGCTTCGCGGCGATCTTCGCGATCGGAAACCCGGTCGCCTTCGAGGCGAGCGCGGACGAACGCGACACGCGGGGGTTCATCTCGACCGCCACCATCTGACCGTTGGTCGGGTTCACGGCGAACTGGATGTTCGACCCGCCGGTCTCGACACCCACCCGGCGAATAATCCGCCGCGCCGCGTCGCGCATCCGCTGATACTCCTTGTCGGTGAGCGTCAGCGCCGGAGCCACGGTGATGCTGTCGCCGGTGTGGACACCCATCGGGTCGATGTTCTCGATCGAGCACACGACCACGAAGTTATCGGCGCCGTCACGCATCACCTCGAGCTCGAACTCCTTCCAGCCGATGAGGGACTCCTCGATGAGGATTTCGTGCACCGGGCTCAGTTCGATCCCGCGGGTGATGACCTCCCGGAACTCCTCGATGTTGTAGGCGATGCCGCCCCCCACGCCGCCCAGCGTGAACGACGGCCGGATGATCGAGGGGAACCCGAGGCGATCGACGACGCTCAGGGCCTCGTCGACCGACTTCGCGTACGCACTGTTCGGCACGTCGATGTCGATCGACTCCATCGCTTCACGGAACTTCAGGCGGTCTTCAGCCACCATGATGGCGTCGATCGAGGCGCCGATCAGTGAGACCCCGAACTCCTCGAGCACCCCATGGCTGTCAAGCTCCACCGCCAGGTTCAGCGCCGTTTGGCCACCGACGGTCGGCAACAACACATCGGGACGCTCGCGCTCGATCACCGAGCGGACCACCTCCCAGGTCAGCGGCTCGATGTACGTGCGGTCCGCCACCTCGGGGTCGGTCATGATGGTCGCCGGGTTCGAGTTGACCAGCACCACCTCGAGCCCTTCGGCGCGCAACGCCTTGCACGCCTGGGTGCCCGAGTAGTCGAACTCGCAGGCCTGTCCGATCACGATCGGACCGGAGCCGATGACCAGAACCCGTGTGATGTCGGTGCGGCGTGGCATGGAACTAGCGACTACCCGACTCGACGCTCCATCTCCTCGAGAAAGCGGGAGAACAGATAGTCGGCGTCGTGCGGTCCCGGCGAAGCCTCGGGATGATACTGCACGCAGAAGGCGGGATGACGCGTGTGACGCAGCCCTTCGACCGTCCCGTCGTACAGGTTCAGATGGGTGACCTCCACGTCGTCCGGGAGCGACTCCGGGTCGACCGCGAACCCGTGGTTCTGACTCGTGATCTCGATCTGTCCCGTGGCGAGCTGCTTGACCGGATGGTTGGCACCGCGGTGCCCGAACTTGAGCTTGTAGGTGGTGCCGCCCATGGCGCGCGCCAGCACCTGATGGCCCAGACAGATGCCGAACATCGGCACATCGGACTCCAGCAGGGTCTTCGCGTTGTGGGCGGCGTAGTCGAGCGGCGCCGGATCTCCGGGTCCGTTGCTGAGAAAGACACCATCGGGCTCGGTTGCCAGCAGGTCGCTCGCCGGTGCCGTCGCGGGAAAGACGCGCACCTGACAGCCGTGGGCCGCCAGCCGCCGGAGGATGTTGCGCTTCAGCCCGTAGTCATACGCCGCAATCCGGAGCGGCCGGCCCGCGGGCCGCTCGGGCGCCCGCCGGAACCCCTCCGGTTCGAGCCCAGCGCCGGCGGCGCCGGCCGGCGGCCAGTCGAACGGCTCGGTGCAGCTGACGGTGCGGACCAGGTCGCAGCCCTCCATCGGCGCGACCTGCTTCGCCTCGGCCACGAGCGCCTCCGGGTCGACGTGCCCGGTACCGATCACGCCGCGCATCACCCCGGCCGTCCGTAACACCCGGGTCAAGGCACGGGTATCGACGCCGGTGATCGCCACCACGCCGTGCTCGGTGAGATACTCGCGCAGGGTCCCGGTCGACCGCCAGTTGCTTGCGATCGGCGAGGCTTCGCGGACGACGAATCCGGCAACCTGCGGCCCGCGCGACTCCACGTCCTCGGCGGCCACGCCGTAGTTCCCGATCTGCGGACAGGTCATGGTCACGATCTGTCCCGCATAGGAGGGGTCGGTCAACACCTCCTGATAGCCGGTCATGCTGGTGTTGAACACGACCTCGCCGCGCGCGACACCGGTCGCACCGGCCGCCGTACCGCAATACCAGGTTCCGTTTTCGAGCGCGAGGACGGCGTTCATCGGGGGACGTGGTCGAGCGACGCGGTCACGCGAGCCTGCGCAGACGACCCGACCTGGATGGTGGTCGCCCAGTCGCGGTACCCAGCGTATCTGAACTCGACCTCATGGGCGCCCGTGGAGACGTTCGGGATCAGCATCGGCGATTCGCCTACCAGTTGCCGGTCGAGCCACACTTCCACACCACGCGGCCGCGTGTCGACAAAGATCGATCCTACCCCAAGCGCGGCGGTTCGGGTGTCGGTGACACGCGCGAGCTCCGCGTTGATGGTCGCAATCGGATCGTCTGCCGAGATCGCCAGCCGGCGGTCCTGTGACTCGTACCCCTCCAGCGAGAACCGGACGTCGTAGGCGCCGTAGGACAGGTCGGCCAGCGCCAGCGGCGTGGTGCCGCGCGCCTCACCGTTCACCACCACCCGCACACCGGGGGGCGTGGACCGCACCAGCAGTCGCCCGTTCGCCGTCGGTGGCGCCGGGACCGGTGCGAGGGGCGCCGGAGCGACCGGTGCCCCTCCAGCCGACGCCGGATCCTCGGGCTCCTCCGGTGCGAACGCCGGGGCCGGCGGAGTTGGCGAGGCTGGCGGCGTCTCCACGCGTGCTTCGACGGGCACCTCGGCCACCGGCGAACTTGCGACGGTCGCCTCGCTGAACTCCCGGCTCACCTGCGGCGCGGGCTCGGCCGGCGCCGGCGCGTCGGAGGGGTCGGCGACACCGCCAGCCACCA
>DQNS01000081.1 GCA_015659035.1 Acidobacteriota bacterium
TACAAGAAGCTGGTTGGCGGTGGTCTGATGAAGATCGTGAACAACACCGTGCCGATGGCGCTGCGTCACCTTGGGTACGAGGCGGCGCAGGTCGACGCCATCGTGGTGTATATCGACGAGCACGAGACAATCGAAGGGGCGCCGCACCTCGACCCGAAGCATCTCGCGGTGTTCGACTGCGCCTTCAAGCCGGCGCGCGGATCCCGGTCGATCCATTACATGGGGCACATCAAGATGATCGGCGCGACCCAGCCGTTCATCTCGGGGGCCATCTCGAAGACGATCAACGTGCCGACCGACGCACAGGTCGAGGATATCGAGCAGGCGTACATCGACGCCTGGCGGCTCGGTACCAAGGCGGTATCGATCTATCGGGACGGCAGCAAGCGCACCCAGCCGCTGAACACGTCGCGCCCCCGTCACGCGACGACCCCCCAGACGCCAGCCGTTCCGCAACCGGTGCGCCACCGGTTGCCGGACGAGCGTCAGGCGATCACGCATAAGTTCGACATCGCCGGGCACGAAGGCTACATCACGGTCGGGCTCTACGAGACCGGCGCGCCGGGCGAGATCTTCCTGGTGATGGCGAAGGAGGGCTCGACCATCTCCGGGTTCGCCGACGCGTTCGCCCAGGCGGTGTCCTACGCGCTGCAATACGGCGTGCCGCTGCAGGTGCTCGTCGACAAGTTCAGCCACGTGCGGTTCGAGCCGGCCGGCATCACCAAGAACCCGAACGTGCGGGTGGCCAAGTCGATCGTCGACTATGTCTTCCGGTGGATGGCGACGAAGTTCCTCTCGCCGGAGGAGCAATATCGCGCCGGGGTGAACGTGCGGGCCGATGCCCAGCCGGTAGGAGAACAGCTCGAGCTCGCTTCGTTGGGGACAGATACCGACCGGTCACCTGAGAGCGAGAGCACGGGAGATCGGGGAGCGCCGTTCGCGATCCAGAACGACCAGGATGCACCGCCTTGCTCGACCTGCGGCGCGATCATGATCCGCAACGGCAGTTGCTACAAGTGCAACAATTGCGGCGCCACGAGCGGATGCGCCTAAGAGAGTGTTCTACAGGAGACAGAAGTCAGGAGACAGGAGGGCAGGAGAAGAACAAACGAATCCTCTTGGCTGTCCGCTTGACTCGCCTCCTGACGCCGGCTCCGTACTCTGTTCGTCGCGGCCTGTTCCGCTGGGCTGGGATCGGTCTGACGCTGGTCATGGGTGTCTGGTGCCTGACACCGGTTCCCGCCGGTGCGCAGTCGCGGTCCGACCCTGTCTTCGATCAGATTCTCGACCAGTATGTTCGTGATGGGTTCGTCTACTACGCCGCTCTCCGGGCGGAGCGTCGCGCGTTCGACCGGCATGTGGCGTCGCTGGCCGAGCGGCCGGCTGGGTTCGACGCCTGGTCCGAGGCGCGCCGGCTCGCGTACTGGCTCAACGGCTACAACGCCCTCGTGCTGCAAACCGTCATCGATCACTACCCGATCCGGGGCACATCGGCCGAGTTTCCGGAAGACAGCGTCATGCAGATCCCGGGGGTGTTTTCGGGGCGGGAGCACCGGATCGCTGGACGTCGCCTGACCCTCCAGGCGATCGAGGACGAGCGGGTCGTCGCCTTCGGTGATCCGCGAGCCCATCTGGCGCTGGGGCGCGGGGCGGTGGGCAGCCCCCGACTGCGCAGCGAGGCGTTCAGCGACGACCGGCTTGAGGCGCAGCTGCAGGCGGTGGTGGCCGATTTCGCGACCACCCCGCACCATGTCGCGCTCGACCAGGCGGGCGACCAGGTGGTGGTCAGTGCGGTGCTCGGCTGGCGTGCGGAGCAGTTCGCCGCCCTGGCCGGCGCCGGCGCCGATGGCACCGGCCGCAGCCCGATCGAACGCGCCCTCGTGGCCCTCATCTCACCCGCGCTGTTTCCGAGCGAGCGTGCGTTTCTCTCGCGGAACACGTTCCGTCTGCGCTATCGCGACTTCGACTGGCGTCTGAATGACCTGACTGGGGGGAGACTGTACTAGCGAGTGACCCAAGGAGTCAGAAGTCAGCAGGCAGCATGAAACTGGTTGGCTGTCGCCAGCATCAGTTCAGACGGTAGTATCGAATCAGACCAACTCGACACCGTTGAAGATGGCGAAGCCCACCGATGATCTTCTGACTTCTGCCTGCTGACTTCTGACTTCCAGCTCTCGCGATAGAGAGGGGCTACAGCTCGATGGATCTCCAACTCGACGGCAAGGTCGCCGTCATCACGGGCTCGAGCCGCGGTCTGGGGCTGGCCAGCGCCAGGGCACTGGTCAGCGAGGGCGCCCGAGTGTGCATCTGCGCACGGGGCGCAGAACGATTGGCGGCGGCGGTGGCCGAGCTGCGAGCCGAGGCCGGCTCTGATGATGCGGTGATCGGTGTCGAAGCGGACCTGAACACCACGTCCGGGGTCGACACCATCATCGACCACGCGGTGGCCAACTACGGCGGCATCGACATCCTGGTCAACAACGTCGGGAAGGCGGGTGGGGGAGACCTGCTCGAGACGACCGACCCCGAATGGCAGGCGGCGCTCGACGCCACGCTGTATCCGGCGATCCGCGCCTCGCGGCTTGCGGTGCCGCACATGCGGGCGCACGGTGGCGGCGTCATCATCATGATCGCCTCGATCTGGGGCCGCGAGTCCGGCGGTCGGATGACCTACAACGCGGTGAAGGCCGCGGAGATCAGTCTCGCGAAATCGCTCGCTGGGCAGCTCGCGAAGGACAACATCCGCGTGAACAGCGTGGCGCCGGGGTCGATCTCGTTTCCGGGTGGGTCCTGGGCGAACCGACAGGCGGCGGACCCGGAGGGCATGGCGGCATTCGTCGATCGCGAGCTCCCATTCGGTCGGTTCGGCCGTGCCGAGGAGGTGGGGGACGTCGTTACGTTCCTTGCGTCGCCACGCGCCAGCTGGATCAGCGGCGCCTGCGTCACCGTCGACGGCGGCCAATCACGGTCTCTGTTCTAGCTGGCTCCTGACACGGCGCCAGCTTACAGGGGTTGGGGACTAGGGACTGGGGACTGTGGGGCGGATGGTGCCCCACTGCGAGCAGCCGTTGATCGAGAAGAGGACCCTCTGAGCAGTTCGTCACGCTGTGCTTGCATTCTGTTCACCTGCTATCAAGACTGAACCTGGGCTTCAAGCCGGGAGTAGACCGGAATCACTACCAACCCCCAATCCTCAGTCCCAGTCCCCGATTCGGCGAGCCGGGTCACGCTGGCGAGATTCCGCCGTTTCTTCGTCTCTTGATCGTCTTTTGTTCGTCTGCTACCATCCCCATCCATGCGCGGGGCACCACCACGCGGTCTGTTCGGTTCGACGATCGGATCCGGCCTCTCGCACGGACAACGCGATGCCGCGCTGCTTGAGGCGCTCGCGGGGCTTGTCCCATTTGGATCGGCTGGTGTCGACGGGGCGGGCGCGTGTGTCGCCGCACAGCCTGAAGGGATGGTCGTCACCGCCTGGCGCCGGTTTCCCGCCGAGCCGGCGCAGTTCGCCGACTACCCGGATGCGGTCGACGACCGGCTCCGGGCCGCGCTGGCCGCAGAGGGGATTGCGCGTCCCTATGTCCATCAGGCGGAGGCGATGGCCCATGCGCTGGAGGGGCGTCACGTCGTCACGATCACACCGACCGCATCGGGCAAGACCCTCTGCTACAACGCACCGGCGCTCAGCGCGATCCTGCGCGACCCGGCGACCCGCGCGCTCTATCTGTTCCCGACAAAGGCACTAGCCCAGGACCAGCTGGCCGAGCTGCTGACGCTGACGGGGCGGTTGGAGGAGCATATGTCGATTGGCGCGTGCACCTACGACGGCGACACGCCGCAGGATGCGCGCCGGGTGGTCCGTGGCCGCGCGCATCTGGTATTGAGCAACCCGGACATGCTGCACTCGGGCATTCTGCCGCACCATCCGCGGTGGGCGAAGCTGTTCGAGAACCTGCGCTTCGTGGTCATCGACGAGCTCCATGCCTACCGGGGGGTCTTTGGCAGCCATCTGGCCAACATCCTCCGGCGTCTGCGCCGCGTGTGTGCGCACTACGGGTCGTCGCCGGTCTTCATCTGCTCGTCGGCCACCATCGCGAACCCTCGGGAGCTGGCCGAACGCCTCACGGGCGAGCGGTTCGCGCTGGTCGAGCGGAATGGCGCGCCACGCGGCGAGAAGTTCTTTGCGTTGGTCAACCCACCGGTCGTCAACCCCCAACTCGGGATCCGGCGGTCCTATGTCACCGAGACTCGTCGGCTGGCAGTCGAGTTTCTCAGACGCGGTCTCCAGGTCATCGTGTTTGCGCAGAGCCGGTTGATCACCGAGGTGCTGACGACCTATATCAAACAGGCCTGCCGGCGGCTCCCGGGTGGCTCGGAGGCGATACGTGGCTACCGTGGTGGATATCTGCCGCTGCGCCGCCGGGACATCGAGCGAGGGTTGCGTGCCGGTACGGTCTCCGGGGTCGTCTCGACGAGCGCGCTCGAGCTGGGGATCGACATCGGTGCGCTCGATGTCTGTGTCATGGCGGGGTATCCGGGCACGATCGCGGCTACCTGGCAACGGGCCGGCCGGGCCGGCCGCCGGAGCACCCGGTCGGCGGCGGTCATGGTGGCCAGCAGCGCGCCGATCGACCAGTTCATCGTGCAGCATCCGGCGTATTTCTTCGATGCCTCACCGGAGCACGCGCTCATCAACCCGGATAATCTCCAGATCCTGCTCGACCACATCAAGTGCGCCGCTTTCGAGCTGCCGTTCACGCCGGACGAGCAGTTCGGGCAGGAGAATCTACAGGCGGTGCTGGGGCTGCTGCGCGAGGAGGGGTTCGTCGATCTGGTCGACGACCGGTGGCACTGGATGCACGAGTCGTATCCGGCCGACGCGATCAGTCTACGGTCGGTGTCCTCCGACAATTTCGTGGTGGTCGATGTCTCTGACGAGACCACGATCATCGGCGAGGTCGATTTCAGCGCTGCCACCTCGACGCTCTACGAGCAGGCGATCTACCTTGTCGAGGGGGCGCAGTATCAGGTGAGCCGACTGGACTTCGACCGACGTAAGGCTTATGCCCGACCGGTCGACAGCGACTATTACACCGACGCGATCACCTCCACGAAGGTGACCCAGCTCGAGGAGTTCGGTCGGCTGCGTGATGGTCCTTCAACAGGACCACTCGATGGTTCTGCTCAGGACGAGCGCGGTACGCCTGCGCTCGGGTGCCATGGCGAGGTGCATGTCGTCTCGCGGGTGGTCGGGTTCAAGAAAATCAAGTTCTACACCAACGAGAACGTGGGGTCCGGCGAGCTCGATCTGCCCGAGCAGGAGATGCACACCACCGCGTACTGGCTGACACTGCCTCGCGCGCTCGTCGACAGCCTGCCGTTCGCCGGGGACGATCGGCGCGACGGCATCGTCGGGCTGGGGTTCGCGCTGCGACAGGTCGCGCAGCTCCTGCTCATGTGCGACCGCCACGACATCGGTCTGGTGATTCACGGAGAAGAGAGCCGGCCCGCTCACCCGGCCCCGTCCGGGTCCGCCGGGGTGGCCCACGAAGAGGAGCCGACCATCTTCATCTACGACAACTACCCGGGAGGCATCGGGTTCAGCGAGCCGTTGTTCGGTCTGCATGACCGGCTGCTGGGGGACACGCGCGCGTTGATCGAGCGGTGCCCGTGCGAGGCGGGCTGTCCCGCCTGTGTCGGGCCGATCGGACAGACCGGGCCGCGTGCCAAGCCGGTCGCGTTGGCGCTGCTGGTCGCTCTAGATGGTTGAAGCGGCGCGTTTCCCTTTCGCCCTCTCCCCCTGGGAGAGGGCCGGGGTGCGGGCAACGCGATGGGAGCCGCGCGCCGCCGTGGAGGCGCAGACGGCGTCATGACCGATCTGACTCGGTTGCGAGCCCTGCGATCAATGCTGCGGGGGCGGGGCCGCGCGGCCCCTGAGTCGGCGCGCGCCGCGTCGGTCGATCTCGAGGCGCTCGCCGTCGGGCTGGGTGGCGGTCTCGAGGACGCTCCGCTCGGTCCAGGCCCGGTCGTGCGGTGGTGGTTCGGCACAGAAGATGACGAGCCCTATGGAGCGCGCCAACCAGCCCGGGCCTCGCGCGCGATCAGTGCGGAGGGGTTGGCTGTGCTGAGCGGCGACCGAGATGGACATGACGCGCCACCGTGGTCGGGTGTGGACCCGACCGCCGGGCTGCTGTTCTTCGACCTGGAGACGACCGGGCTCCGCGGGGGGGCGGGCACGGTGGCCTTCGTGGTCGGGTTCGGTTGTTTCGAAGGGTCACGTTTCCACGTGTGGCAGTTCGTGCTGCCGAGCTTCGCCGGTGAGCGTCGTCTGCTGGCCGCGGTTACGGCTGCGGTCTCGCGGGCGCACACGGTCGTGACGTTCAACGGGAAGTCGTTCGACGTGCCGTTCATGGAGATGCGCTGGCTCTATCACCGGCTCGCGACACCGCTCCCCGCGCTCCGGCATCTGGATCTGCTCCATCCGGCGCGGCGGCTCTGGGGCCCGGACACCGGCGGCCTGGGTGCGCTCGAGGATCGCGTGCTGGGGTTTCGGCGGCGGCACGATGTGCCCGGGTTCGAGATCCCGTCACGCTATTTCGACTACCTTCGTTCGGGCGACCCGGCACCGCTCCGGGACGTGCTCTCGCACAATCGTCTGGACCTGGCCTCGCTGGCCATCCTGACCGGGCTGGCGTGCGAGCTGGTCGATGGCGGGCCGGACGCGACAGACGACGTCCGCCAGTGCCTGGGATTGGGGCGGGTCTACGAGCGTGGCGGGCGCCCGGTGGACGCACACGATTGCTACGAGCGCGCGGCCGGGTTGACGGTGCAGAGGACGGCCGCGGCGTCTCCCACGACGGGCGGCGCGATCGAGGACGACCATGGATTGCTGGACGTGCGGGCCGAGGCGCTGTATCGCGTGGCGTCGGCGCGGCGTCGTCAGCGGCGTCACGCCGATGCGGCACAGGTCTGGCAGAGTCTGCTCGACCTCGGGCGGACGCCTGGGCTGTTCGAGCGCGAGGCGCTCAGGGCCCTGGCTGTGCACCACGAGCATCGGCTGAAGGACACGGGGCGGGCGCTCACGTTCGCCCGCCGGGCCCACGCGGAGGCGCGCACGGCGGCTGGCCGGCGGGAGGTGCAGAAACGCGTAACGCGGCTGGAACGGCTGGCCGGTTAAAGTTACACAGACGGGGTCGACTTGGAGGTCTCGCTCAACTGCTTCTGGCGTTCCTTGAGCCGGGCGACCGTCTGGGCGCCGTGTTTCTTCATGAACCGCTCGACACGCCCCTCGGTGTCGATCAGCTTCTGCTTGCCGGTGAAGAAAGGGTGGCAGTTCGAGCAGATCTCGAGTCGGAGTTCTTTCTTGGTCGATCTCGTCTTCCACGTCGCGCCGCAGGCACAGCGGACATCAACGTCGAAATACTCAGGGTGAATTCCTTCCCTCACGGCGCACTCCCTTTCCAGACGGACAACGCTGCATTATAACAGACAGACCGCCGCAGCCGCTGACGGGTTGCTGCAGTGCCCCGAGACGCCTGTCAGCCGCCCATCGGCTTCAGGCTTCAGCCTTCGGGCTTCAGCGCCCGTCGGGATCCACCAGGCCCCCGAGCGCTTGAGACGCCGCTCGGCGCTGGCCCGGTTCAACGGGACGATCCGTGCGGGAACACCGGGTCGGAGCTGCAGTAGCCCGAAGCCTGTAGCCTGAGGCCAGACGAGCGGCAGAAGTGCTACACGCCGGCGAGCTTGAGCAGCGCTGTCCAGAAAACGGGCAGACCGTCCCCGAGCTTCGCCGAGATCGGCAGAACGGTCCGCCCGAGCGCCGTTTCATGGGCCCGCAGGGCGGCGCGGCGCGCCGACGGTTTGAGCCGGTCGGCCTTCGTGGCCGCCACGACCAGCGGCAAGTCCAACTCGTTCAGCCAGACCAGCGCGTCGCGGTCGCTCTCGAGCCCCGGGTGCCGCGCGTCGACCAGCAGGATAGCCCCAGCCGGTCCGGTGTGCCCGGGCCGGTCCGGTGTCTCATGCCGGTCCGGGTGGAAGAAACGCTGGGTCAGCCGGTCGAACCCGCGGTTGGCGGCCGAGCCGCCGCGTGCGTAGCCATAGCCCGGCAGGTCGATCAGCAGCAACTCGCCTCGGTGGCTGGCGAGCTGGATGCGATAGACGTTGAGCAGCCGGGTCGTGCCGGGTGCGCCGCCGGCCCGGGCGATCTTCCGGTGCGCCAAGGCGTTGATCAGCGTTGATTTGCCAACATTGGACCGTCCGATGAGCGCGATCTGCGGCAGATGCGCGACCGGTAGCGAGCCGTCCAACCCGACGGTCGTGATGAACTCAGCCGATTGGATTTTCACGACTACGGTTATACCCGAAGGAGGCAGGAGACAGGAGACAGGAGACAGGAGGAAATTGGAGGGCTACGCCGTCATTCCGTTCAGAAACAGCGCGAGTGATCGGAGTATGGGAGCAGCGGCATAGTCTCCTGAAGTGCCGATTGCAGCAGAAACGCCAGTTCGGAGACCAAACTGCCGCCTAGTCGGAGCAATAGACCGAAGCTGGCGAAGCCGTCCGGCTTATTCTGCCTCCTGTCTCCTGAGGAAATTCGCCCTCAGTGTGTGATCTGGTCGTCGGTGGTGTGCGAGTCGGTCTGATCTTCGGAGGGGATCAGCGCGGTGAGCGGCTCGGTCAGCGCGATCTTCAGCACCTCGTCCATCGATTCGACCAGATGTAGCTTGAGGACATTGAGGACTTCCTTCGGAATGTCGGCCAGGTCCTTCTCGTTGTCCTTCGGCAGGATGATGGTGGTCACTCCGGCCCGGTGCGCTGCCAGCACTTTCTCCTTGAGACCGCCGATCGGCAGCACCTTGCCACGGAGTGTGATCTCACCGGTCATTGCCACGTCGCGGCGGGTCGGCACCCTGGTCAGGTTCGACACCAGTGCGGTTGCCAACGTGATGCCGGCCGATGGCCCGTCCTTCGGGATCGCGCCCTCGGGGACGTGCACATGGATGTCCGTGTATTGGTGGAAGTCCTTCTGGATACCGAACGCTTCGGCTTTCGACCGGACGTAGCTCATCGCGGCCTTGGCGGACTCCTGCATCACTTCACCCAGCTGACCGGTCAGCGTCAAACGGCCCTTGCCGGGCATCAGCGTCGACTCGGTGAACAGCAGCTCGCCGCCGACCTCGGTCCAGGCCAGCCCGGTGGCGACACCGATCTCGTTCTTCTCCTCCAGCATCGTCGGGCGGAAGCGCGGCACCCCGAGGTACTCCGTGACCTTCGCGGCGGTGATCTCATCCGAGAATTGCTTGCCTTCGGCCACGACCTTGCGGGCCACCTTGCGGCAGATCGCGTTGATCTCCCGCTCGAGATTGCGGACCCCGGCCTCGCGCGTGTAGCGCTGGATAATCGCCTCGAACGCCTCGTCCTTGAACTGGATGTTCTTGTCCTTTAGCCCGTTGGCCTTCACCGCCTTGGGCGCGAGGAAGGTCCTGGCGATCTCGATTTTCTCGAACTCGGTGTAGCCGGCCAGCTGCAACACCTCCATCCGGTCCCGCAGCGCCTGGGGCACGGTGTGGAGCACGTTGGCCGTGCAGATGAACATGATATTCGAGAGGTCGTACTCGACATCCAGGTAGTGGTCGAGGAACGTGTGGTTTTGTTCAGGGTCGAGCACCTCGAGCAGTGCCGCCGACGGGTCTCCCCGGAAGTCCATCGACATCTTGTCGACCTCGTCCAAGAGGAACACCGGGTTCACCGTACCGGCCTTCTTCATCATCTGGATGATCTGGCCGGGGAACGCGCCGATGTAGGTGCGCCGGTGACCGCGGACCTCCGCCTCGTCCCGGACCCCGCCCACCGACAGCCGGACGAACTTGCGGTTGGTCGCGCGCGCGATCGACTTCGCCAGGGAGGTCTTGCCGACCCCGGGCGGGCCGGTGAACGTCAGGATGGTGCCCTTGGGTTTGCGAACGAGCGTGCGGACCGCGAGGAACTCGAGAATCCGGTCCTTGATCTTCTCCAGCCCGTAGTGGTCCTCGTGCAGGATCTGCTCGGCCTTCTCGAGATTTCGGCTCTCTCGTGACCGCTTGTACCAGGGGACGGCAATCAGCCAGTCGAGATAGTTGCGCGAGACCGTCGCCTCGGCCGACATCGGGGGCATGCCCTCGAGACGCTTCAACTCCTGGCTGGCTTTTTCCTCGGCCTCTTTCGGCATCCGCGCCTGCTCGATCTTCTTCTTCAGCTCATCGAGCTCGCTACCCTTGTCTTCCTTGCGACCCAGCTCCTTCTGGATCGCTTTCATTTTTTCGTTGAGGTAGTACTCCTTCTGCGCTTTCTCCATCTGCTTCTTCACGCGAGACTGGATCCCGCGGTCGACCTGGAGCTTGTCCACCTCGATCTCGAGCAGGCTGGCGATCCGGACGAGTCGCTCGAGCGGTGAGATGATCTCGAGCAGGTTCTGTTTCTCCTCCACGCCGACCACGAGATGCGCGGCGATCGTGTCGGCCAGCTTGCTGGCGTCGTCGACCCGCACCGCGGCGATCATCGCGTCGTAGTGCAGGTTGTTCGACAGCTTCACGTACCGCTCGAACAACGACACGACACGCCGCATCGTGTTCTCAACGTCCTCGCTGGTGTCGTCCTGTCTGGGCAGCAGCTTCGCCACGACACGGTAGAACCCCTTGTCTTCCTTCCACTCGACCGCGCGGGCGCGGTCGACCCCTTCGACCAGCACCTTGACGTTGCCGTCCGGCAACTTCAGGCTCTGCACGATGTTGGCGACACAGCCCATCGTGTAGATATCCTGCGGTTGCGGGTCGTCGGTGGAGGCGTCCTGTTGCGCTGCGAGGAAGATCCGCTTGTCTTTCGTCAGCGCGTGTTCGAGCGCGCGTGTCGAAGACGGTCGTCCGATGACGAACGGCATCATTATGTGCGGAAACACGACGACGTCGCGGAGTGGGACAATCGGGAGGGTTTCGTAGACTTCCATAAGGGTGCTGAGCGGACTATGCGGCTATCCGGCCTTTTCAATGACGGTGATCGGCTCTTCCTTTGACAGGACGACTTCACGCGTGATCACGCACTCCCGGATCTTCTTCTGCCCGGGCAAGGTGTACATGATGTCGAGCATCAGGTCTTCGATGATCATGCGCAGCCCGCGAGCGCCGATCTTGCGCTCGAGCGCCGACTCGGCGATCGCCTCGAGGGCGTCGTCGGTGAACCGGAGCTTCACGTTCTCGTAATCGAACAGCCGTTCGTACTGCCGGGTGATGGCGTTGCGCGGTTGCGTGAGGATCTGCATGAGCGCCGGCTTGTCCAGCTCGTGCAGCGCCCCGATGACCGGCAGACGGCCGACGAACTCCGGGATCAGACCGTAGCGAATGAGGTCTTCGGGTTCGACCATCTCGAGCGTCGAGCCGAGGTCCCGTTCGCGCGACGTCTTGATGTCGGCGCCGAACCCCAGCATCTTACGTCCGGTCCGCCGCTGGATCGTCTCGTCGAGCCCGACGAACGCCCCACCGCAAATAAACAGCACGTTGCTGGTGTCGACCTGGAAGAACTCCTGGTGCGGATGCTTGCGACCCCCCTGGGGCGGCACGTTGGCGACGGTGCCCTCGAGAATCTTCAGCAGCGCCTGCTGCACGCCCTCGCCCGAGACGTCACGCGTGATGGACGGGTTTTCGTCCTTGCGGCAGATCTTGTCGATCTCGTCGATGTAGATGATGCCCTGCTGACACTTCTCGATGTCGCCCCCCGCTGCCTGGAGCAGTTTGAGGACGATGTTCTCGACGTCCTCGCCGACATACCCCGCCTCGGTCAGGGTCGTGGCGTCGACGATCGTAAACGGCACCGACAGCAGCTTGGCCAGTGTCTGCGCGAGCAGGGTCTTGCCGGTGCCGGTCGGGCCAATCAGCAGGATGTTCGACTTGGTGAGCTCGGTGTCGTTCCGGTTGCGCGACTGTTTCTGGATCTCGACGCGCTTGTAGTGGTTGTAGACGGCGACCGACAGCTTCTTCTTGGTCTGCTCCTGGCCGATGACGTACTCGTCCAGGAACTTCTTGATCTCCTGGGGGACCGGCAGGGGCGACTGTCCGCCCCGGTGCTCGAACCGGTTGTCGTCCGCGATGATGTCGTTGCAGACCTCGACACACTCGTCGCAGATAAAAACGGTCGGGCCTGCGATCAGTTTGCGAACGTCGTTCTGATCCTTGTTGCAGAACGAGCAACGGAGGATCTCGGGCTCACCGCTTTTCTTGACCATGGTCACACGGCACCCACCCCAGGGCGCCTCACGCCCCGGCTAGGCGCGCTGTCTGATCACTTCATCAATGATACCGTATTCGCGACTCTGCTCGGCCGTCATGATGTAGTCGCGCTCGGTGTCGTCCTCGATCCGTTTGAGCTTCTGCCCGGTGTGCTCGACGAGAATCTTGTTCAGTCGGCTGCGCATCCGGATGATCTCGCGGGCGTGGATGTCGATGTCGGTTGCCTGCCCGCCCAACCCGCTCATCAGCGGCTGATGGATGACGATCCGGGAATTCGGGAGGCTGAACCGCTTGCCGGGGGCGCCGGCAGCCAGCAGCATCGCCGCCATCGACGCCGCCTGCCCGATGCACACGGTCTGTACGGCCGGTTTGATGAACTGCATCGTGTCGTAGATCGCCAGCCCGGCGGAAATGGAGCCACCCGGGCTGTTGATATACAGCACGATGTCACGGTCGGGATCCTCGCCTTCGAGAAACAGCATCTGGGCGATGACCACGTTCGCGATCGCATCCTCGATCGGCGTGCCGATGAAGATGATGGCGTCCTTGAGCAGTCGCGAGTAGATGTCGTAGGCACGCTCGCCACGATTGGTCTGCTCGACCACCATCGGGATCAACTGGTTGCGTAGATCGGACATGGTCACATGCTCAACATCAATCAGTCGGCGTCCGCGACGCCGGGGTTCGTGTCACCGTGCTACAGGTTGTGATTGGGAAGATCGACGACCGAGCGGAACGCGCCTCACGCGGTCACGATCGTAGCACGCGACAACAGGAAGTCGATTGCCTTTTCCCGCCGCAGACCCTCCGACAGCCTGGCGATGCCGCCGTCTTTCTCCAGTTGTGCCCGCACCATCGCCGGCGTCCGTTCCAGCCGTTCCGCATAGCGGGTCAGTTCCTGCTCGACGTCGTCGTCGCTGACCGTCAGCGACTCACGCCGGGCCACCTCGTCGAGCACCATCGATCCTCGCACCATCTCGAACGCCGGCGCCCGCTGCTCGTCCCGTAGCGCGTCCCAGTCGATCGCGGCGGTCCGAGGGTCGACCCGTTGCCGGGTCAGCCGGGTCGCGACCTGCTCGAGCCGCCGCTCGATCTCGCGGTCAACCAGCGCCACCGGCACGTCCACGGTGACGCGGGCGGCGAGCTGGGTCATCAGGTCGTGACGCACCCCGCGGTTCGCCTCCGCCGCCGCGTCGCGTTGCAGGTCGCTCGCGATCCGGGTCTTCAGCGCCTCCAGCGTGTCGAACTCGCCCACCGACCGCGCGAACTCGTCGTCGAGATCCGGGAGCAGCCGGCGGTGGATCGCCCTGACGACCACCTCGTACGCCACCTGCGTGCCGGCGAGCTCGGTCTGCTCATGGTCCGCCGGATACGACAGCTCGAAGGCCTTGGACTCGCCCACCTGTAGACCGGTCAGCTCGGCATCGAACCCCGGTGGATTGACCGCCGCCCCGAGCTCGATCGACACGTTCTCATGCCTGTCCTCCGGGGGGGTGTTGGCAGCGTCCTCCGGGCCGCGCACCCCCCGCCGCGTCAGGTCCAGGGTCACGGCGTCACCCGCTTCGACACCCCGGTCCGCGACCGGCTCGAGCCGGCTCGCGCGCCGGCGG
Organism: Acidobacteriota bacterium; assembly: GCA_015659035.1. Classification (GTDB taxonomy): domain Bacteria; phylum Acidobacteriota; class Vicinamibacteria; order Vicinamibacterales; family UBA8438; genus NP936. Next base: position 13,868 of record DQNS01000081.1, read on the forward strand.
AACTCCTCGAGCGCGCGGTCGGTGGCGTCCGCATCCGGCGCCACCAACGTCCGTCGCAATGTCAGCGCGTCATAGTCCACCCTCTCGATCGACGGCATGATCTCGAACAGCGCATGGAACGTCAGTGGCTGTCCGTCGTCGATCGACACCTCCTGGACGTCTGGCGTCTCGATCGGTGTCACCGCCTGTTCCCGCAGGGCGTCGTCCACGGCCCTCGGCACGATGTCGTGCGCCGCGTCGCGCAAGATGTCGTCCTTGAACCGTTGCCGCACGATGTGGACCGGCACCTTGCCCGGCCGGAACCCAGACACCTTGGCCCGCCGGCGGTACTGCTCGGCGAGCCGACCGATCGTGGCGTCAACGTCCGGAGCCGGGATTTCCACGTCGAGACGCCGGCGTGTCTCGCTCAACTCGGTGATCGCCGCCTTCATAGATGAATATCGGCCTCAGGGAAGATTGCTTGACATGCGTGGTGCGAAAGGGGGGATTTGAACCCCCACAGCCTTTCGGCTACCGGATCCTAAATCCGGCGCGTCTGCCAGTTCCGCCACTCTCGCACGGTCCTCCGTGTCTCCGTAAGGGCTCGACCCGCTACAACTCTGAGGCTACCACACCGCGACCGGGCGGCCCGTCTGCCTGGCCCCGGCGCCTGTGTTAGTGTGAGGTCTGTGGACGGTGAGCTCCGGTCCTGCCTGGCAGTGCAGCTGCGCCTCAAACCGACAAGGAAAACAGAGCGCAGCCTCGCTGCCAGAAGCTTTTCTCAGAGCCCCGCTACGCGGGGGCTAAGCATCTCCGGCGGTCGACGAAAAACTTGCTTCAAACGTCACGATCTCGCCCTCAGGAGATGTCTAGGTCGAACCAGATTGTGCAGCCCGTGATGAAGGTCCCGTGCACGGAATCCGATGATGGAGGGAACACGCATGGACGCCGCGTCGCACCCAGTGGTGGACAGGCAGGTCAGCATCGACCGGTTCAGGGAGACACGCCAGCGGACCACCGGCATGTTCGACCTGTTGACCGAGGAGGCCTACTACGAGCAGCCGATCCCTCTGCGTCACCCCGTGGTCTTCTATGAGGGGCATATCCCCGCCTTCAGCGTCAACACCCTCATCAAACGGGGTCTGGGTCGCGACGGGCTGGACGAGGACCTCGAGCGGCTGTTCGCGCGGGGAATCGACCCGGAGGACCAGGTCTCGGCCGACGGGGTGGCGCGGGGGTCCTGGCCGAGACGCGAGACGGTCCGTCAGTATGCCACCGACGCGGACCAGGCGATTCTCGACGCGCTCGCGCATGCCGAGATCGAGCGGGACGGTCACCCGGTGCTCCATCGCGGGCAGGCGGTGTTCGCGCTGATCGAGCACGAGGAGCTGCACCAGGAAACGCTCGCCTACATGTGGCACCGGCTGCCGCTGTCGCGGAAACGGCGGCCCGCCGACGCCACCGTTCTCATCGACGGCTCGGTGCCGGAGCCCAGGCAGGTGGAGATTCAGGCCGGTCGGGCCACCCTGGGCGCCATGCCGGGCGAGATCCCGTTCGGCTGGGACAACGAGTTCCCACGTCTACAGGTCGAGGTGCCCGCCTTCGCCATCGACGCGCACAACGTGACCAACCAGCAGTATCTTGAGTTTATCGAGGCGGGCGGCTACACCAATCCCACGTGGTGGTCCGAGCCCGACTGGGCGTGGCGGACCGGCGCCGAGGTCGAGCATCCGCCGTTCTGGTTTCTCGGGGCGCGCGAGTGGTTCTGGCGCGGGATGTTCGAGCCGATCCCGTTGCCGGCGGCCTGGCCCGTGTATGTGTCGCACGCGGAAGCATCCGCCTACACCCGGTGGAAGGGGCTGCGGCTGCCGACCGAGGCCGAATTTCACCGCGCTGCGTTCGGGACACCAAACGGAGGTGAGCGCGCCTATCCGTGGGGTGAGGCACCACCGGACGCGACCCGCGGCAATTTCGGGTTCCGGCACTGGGAGCCGGTGCCGGTCGGGTCGCACCCCGCAGGGGTGAGCGCGTGGGGGGTGCACGATCTGATGGGGAACGGCTGGGAGTGGACCTCGACGGTGTTCGAGGGGTTTCCGGGGTTCAGGCCGATGGCCGCCTATCCGGAGTACTCCGCCGATTTCTTCGATGGGCAGCACTACGTGATCAAGGGGGCGTCGCCGGTGACCGCCACCGGGCTGGTGCGCCGCAGTTTGCGCAACTGGTTCCGACCCCACTATCCGTATGTCTATGCCGGGTTCCGCTGTGTGGGGGACACGGGCTGGTAGCGAGATGGAGCCAACGAGCGGGACCGCGCTGACGGGTCGTGACCGTCTCGCCGAAGACGTCCGGCGGGGTCTGGGCCGTCGCCAGAAGCAGCTCCAGCCCAGGCATCTGTATGACGCGCTCGGCTCGCAGCTTTTCGAAGCGATCTGCGAGCTGCCCGAGTACCGCATCACCCGCGCCGAGCGGCGCCTGCTCGCGGCGCACGCGGCCGCGATCGGCGGCGGGCTGGCCTCGCCGGTCACGCTGGTTGAGCTCGGTGGGGGTAACGGGGAGAAGCTCGTGCTGCTGATCGAGCCGCTGGTGCGGAGGCTCCCCGACCTTCGTGTGGCGCTTGTCGACGTCTCGGCCACCGCCCTCGACCTCGCGACACGGACGCTGGGGCGGTTTCCGGGTCTGGGGGTCACCGGGCACCAGGCGACCTACGAAGATGGTCTGCGGCGCGTCGCCCACGGGCGGTCGGGCGACGACACGATGATGGTCGCGTTCCTCGGCTCGAACATCGGCAACCTCGACCCGTCGGCGGCCCGGACGTTTCTGGGCACGCTCCGGTCGGCGTTGCGGGCTGGAGATCGGTTGGTGCTCGGCGCCGACCTCGTGAAGCCGGAAGCGGAGCTGGTGCTTGCATACGATGACCCGCTCGGGGTCACCGCCGCCTTCAACAAGAACCTGCTGGGGCGGCTCAACCGGGAGCTGGGCGCCAACTTCGACCTCGATCAGTTCGCGCATCGCGCCGTGTGGAACGCGACGGCGTCACGGGTCGAGATGCATCTCGAGAGCCTGTGCGCGCAGACCGTCTCGATTCCGGGGGCCGACTGCCGGGTGCGGTTCGCCCAGGGGGAGTCGATCTGGACCGAGAGCTCGTATAAGTACGAGACGGAGGAGATCGCGGCGCTGGCGGCCGCGGGCGGCTTCACCCGGCGCGACCAGTGGGTGGAGCCGGAATCCCGCTTCGCGGTCACGGCGTTCGACGCCACCTGACAGGTTGGTGTAGAACGCGCTCCGGTGTCTCGCTCTCCCCTTGGGAGAGGGCCGGGATGGAGGGTAGAGCGCTTGCGCGGTTGTCTTGCGGAAAAGTGATGATCAGCCAGCAGAAGCCATCGGACCGGGGCACCAGGCAATCGTCGATCTGATCAGCAATACGCTGGGGCGCTGGCCGGCCTGCTCTCACACACTTTCCTGGTGTTCCTGGCCGCCATCTTCATTCTGTTCGAAGCGGCCGGGTTTCGCGCCGAGCTCCGTCTCGCGTGCGGGGGTCGTGGTGTCAACTTGACCGGTTCCGAGCAGGATCGCCAGCCAGCGTAGGTCTTCGGTGTTCGCGAGAATGATCTTCA